>NZ_JAGHFM010000060.1 GCF_017888745.1 Terrisporobacter sp.
CAAAATTTTTTAACAAATTATAATACTGCCTACCACTAGCTATAGCAAACTTAATATTTTTTTCTTTTAATTGTTTTATTAAATTAAATAAATGTGGTGATAAATTATGATTACTATCTAACAATGTTCCATCCATATCTGATGCAATAAGTTTTACATTCATTTTTATTTCTCCCTCTAATTAAATTTGTCTATTATCTTGTTCCATGAAAATAATTTTAATATTTTTATTACAATATTTAGTCCTATAGATATATATTAACAGAATTTATTTCAATTTACATTCATATAAAAAAAGAGACTATGCAACTTTCTGCTTAATCTCTATATTTATCTTGTTTCACTGTATTCTCAATTACCTTAATTATACTTTCGTTGGGTCTACAATTACTTCTTTATTTTCACAACTGTTTCAACATGAGGAGTATTTGGGAACATATCCATACACTTAACCTTCTCTACCTTATAACCATAAGCTTCGAACCCTTTTAAATCTAAAACTAATGACTTAGGATTACAAGATATATAAACTATTTCCTTAGCTCCAAATCCACATATATCTCTTATAGCATCCTTATGAACACCTGGTCTTGGTGGGTCAACTATTATTAAGTCTGGTTTTTCTTCTAAGTTTTTAACTACTTTAGCAACATCACCTGCTATGAATTCACAATTATCAAGTCCGTTTAATTTAGTATTTTCATTTGCAGCTTTAACAGCTTCTTCTATTATTTCTATACCATAAACCTTCTTAGCTGTACTTGCCATAACTTGTCCTATAGTACCTGTTCCACTGTATAAATCAAATAATACTTTTCCTTTGTTATCTCCAACAAAATCTCTAGCTATACTATATAATTTTTCAGCACCTTTAGTATTTGTTTGGAAGAATGAGAAAGGAGATATTTTAAACTTAAGACCTAATACTATTTCTTCTATATAATCTCTTCCGTACAATACTTTTAATTCATCACAATTTACTGCATCTGCTAATCCATCATTTAAAGTGTGTAGTATACTTACTATTTCACCTTCTGTTCCAAGATTTAATAACATTTCTTTGTATTCTGTCATATCAAAATCTTCTTGAGTTGTTGTAACTATGTTTACCATTAATTCATTAGTATTAACACCTTTTCTAACAACTAAATTTCTTAAATATCCTTGATGACTATTTATTCTATAATAAGGAAGATTTTTTTCTCCAAAATACTCAACTGTACTAGTTAATATTTTTATAAAGTCTTGATCTACTAGATAACAACCATCTACTGTTATAATATCAAGATGTCTTCCTTTTTTGTGCATACCTAAAGTAAGAGGTCCTCCCTTTACTTCATCACCAAAAGTATACTCCATTTTATTTCTATATAATCTTTCATCAGGACTTCCTTCAATTCCTAAAAATTCAAATCCAGTTATATCCTGTTCTTTAAATAAATTTAAAACTTGTTCCGCTTTTATTTCTAATTGTTTCTCGTAAGGAACTGATAGTATGCTACAACCACCACATTGACCAAAATGTTTACATGACTCAGCAGTCTCAATTGGAGAGTTTTCTACTACCTCAAGTAGTTTAACTTCCGCTTTTTCACTTCTTGCTTTCTTTACTATGGCTTTTACTTTTTGACCAGTAATTCCACCCTTCATTTTTACTTTTCTTTTTCCTATTAAAGTTGAAGATTCTCCTCCAAACTCCATAGCTCCTACTTCAAATTCAATTATGTCTCTTCTTTTCACTAGAATATCCTCCGATTTTATTATCTTTCTTCTATTAATTTAACTTCATCATCAGTTAATTCTCTATATTCACCTAGATTTAAACTTTCATCTAGATTTAATTTACCCATAGACAGTCTTTTCAAGTATACTACTTTTTTACCTACACTCTCAAACATTCTTTTTACTTGGTGGAATTTACCTTCATGTATAGTAAGCTCTATCTCTGATAAATCATCACTTTTTAATATTTTAAGTTGAGCTGGCATAGTTTCATATCCATCATCTAAAGTTACTCCTTCTTCAAATGCCTTAATATCTTCATCAGTTACTAATCCATCTATTTTGGCATAATATGTTTTAGGTACATGCTTCTTCGGAGATAGAACCCTATGAGCTAATTGTCCATCATTAGTTAATACTAAAAGACCCTCTGTATCTTTATCTAATCTCCCAACGGGAAATGGTTCAAAAGTTAAATAAGATGAATCTATTAAATCTAAAACTATTGGATCTCTTTTATCAAAAGTAGCTGATAAATATCCATCTGGTTTATTCATCATTAAATAAATAAATTCTCTATACTTAACTTCTTTATTATCAAATTCTATTTTATCAATTTCTGTATCTACTTGTGTTCCAGGATTTGATATTGTTTTTCCATTAATCTTAATCAATCCTTGCTTACAGTATTTTTTTAAATCAGCTCTACTTCCATAACCTAAATTAGATAGAACCTTATCTATTCTTAATTTTTTTGCCACTTTATTTACCTCCTTTAAGAAGTACTTTATTTAATTAATTTATCTTAAAATTAATTTCACATAAACTCTATTATATATTATAATTAATGTTTTTGCTTATTATAATTTACTATATACTCTTTTTTATTTTAGTTATATAATATAAATGATGGGTAAGTTTTATAAATTTTAAACTTAATTATAATATGGAGGTTTAAATATGTTAGTTTCAGCTAAAGAGATGCTAAATAAAGCAAGACAAGGAAAATATGCAGTAGGTCAATTCAACATAAATAACTTAGAGTGGACTAAAGCAATATTATTAACTGCTCAAGAAAATAATTCACCTGTTATATTAGGAGTATCTGAAGGTGCTGCAAAGTATATGGGAGGATTTGATACAGTTGTAGGAATGGTAAATGGATTACTAAAAGGATTAAATATAACTGTACCAGTTGCTCTTCACATAGATCATGGTTCATATGATGGAGCTATAAAAGCTATGGAAGCAGGGTTCTCTTCTATAATGTTTGATGGTTCTCACTATCCATTTGAAGAAAATATTGCAAAAACTAAAGAAATAGTTGAGTTAGCTCATTCAAAAGGAATATCTGTTGAGGCTGAAGTTGGTTCAATAGGCGGGGAAGAAGATGGTGTAGTTGGTGCAGGTGAAGTTGCTGATCCTCAAGAATGCAAAGCTATCTCTGAATTAGGAATAGATTTCCTTGCTGCTGGTATAGGGAATATACACGGAAAATATCCAGAAAATTGGGCTGGATTAAACTTTGAAGTATTAGGTAAAATAAATGAAGCTACTGGTGACATGCCATTAGTATTACACGGTGGTAGTGGAATACCAGAAGAAATGATAAAAGAAGCTATATCTTTAGGTGTTGCTAAAATAAACGTAAATACTGAGTGTCAAGTAGTATTCGCTGAAGCTACTCGTAAGTACATCGAAGAAGGTAAAGATTTACAAGGTAAAGGATTTGACCCTCGTAAATTATTAGCTCCTGGTGTTGACGCAATAAAAGAATGCGTTAAAGAAAAAATGGAACTTTTCGGTTCTATAAACCAAGCATAATTTTAATAGTTTAAATAAAATATTTACATAATGATAGGTATATTTTATATACCTATCATTTTTTTATTTTTAAAACACACATTTTATATTTTCTGAATTTTTTAATTTTTCTTTAATTATTAATTTATTTATGAACAAATACTTAAAATTCTAATCAACTTTCCTTTTTTATTTAATTAAATTTTATATTATTAATCAAAATACTTAAAATACTATTTTTTATTTACCTATTCGATTATAGAATAATAGTTTTTAATTAACTTTTCAAACAATTCTTATACTATAATATAAATTAGAATTAGTATTTTTTTCCATTTAAATATATATATCTGTTTAAGATTATATTTTTAATGTTAAAAAATTAACTCTGTATTTTATTTATTATTTAAATCTAATCTCTATAAATTCTTTAAATTTATAAAGTTTAGTTTAATTTTTTACTGTTAATTACTTACTATGACGAACATTAAAATGTAAAGGGGGAATTTGTATGTGCAATTTTGTTTCACAAAACAAAAAATTATTTGATGAATTAGACAATTTAATCGATACTCTTCCTAAAGCTGATGAAAGTGCATTAATATATGTACTTAAAGAAGCCCAAGGAATATTTGGCTACTTACCAAAAGAAGTACAACTTCATATAGCAGAAAGATTAGGTATATCTCCTGCAAAAGTATATGGTGTTGTAAGTTTCTATTCTTACTTCTCTACTAATCCTACGGGAGAACACAAAATTAGTATTTGTCTAGGCACTGTGTGCTTTGTTAAAGGTTCAGATAAAATAATGGCTGAATTTGAAAAACAACTAAATATAAAAGCTGGCGAAACTACTAGTGACCTTAAGTTCACATTAGATGGGTTAAGATGTGTTGGTGCTTGTGGACTTGCTCCAGTTGTAGTTGTTGATGGTAAAGTTTATGGACTATGTACTCCAGATGATGTTACTAGTATCTTAGATGAGTACAGAGAACTAGAATTAAACTGTTAGGGGGAAACAATTCATGAAAAAGTTAAATTCAATTTCAGAACTAAAATCTGCTGTACAAGATTATAAACCAATTCTTCACTTAAGAGAAAATCACTCAAAAGATGTACCTGATACAAGAGATATTCTAGTTTGTGGTGGTACAGGATGTACATCTTCAAATAGTTTGCAAATAATAGAAAATCTAAAATCTGAAATAGACAAAGCCGGCCTTAATGACTCTGTTAAAGTTCATTTAACAGGATGCTTCGGATTCTGTGCAATGGGTCCTATTATAAAAGTTTATCCTGATAACGTTTTTTATGTTCATGTTCAGCCAGATGATGCTTCTGAAATCATAGATAAACATATTATCCAAAATAAAGTAGTTGAAAGGTTATTATTTGAAGAACCTTCTTTAAATCATAAAAAAGTTGAAAAACATGAAGATATGTCTTTCTATAAAAAACAACATCGTATCGCTTTAAGAAATTGTGGTCATATAAATCCAGAAGATATAACTGAATATTTAGCTAATGATGGTTATTTAGCATTAGGTAAGTGTTTAACAGAAATGACTCCTGAACAAGTAATTCAAGAAATTAAGGCTTCAGGTCTTAGAGGTAGAGGTGGTGCCGGATTCCCAACTGGTACAAAATGGGAAGCATGTGCTAAAAACCCTCCTATAAATGGAGAAAAATTCGTCGTATGTAATGCTGATGAAGGTGACCCTGGTGCTTTCATGGATAGATCTTTACTTGAAGGTGACCCAAATAGTGTTCTTGAAGCTATGGCAATAGCAGCTTACGCTATAGGGGCAAATAAAGGATATATATATATAAGAGCTGAATATCCTCTTGCTATAGATAGATTAAAAATAGCAATTTCTCAAGCTGAAGAAATTGGTGTTTTAGGTGAAAATATATTAGGTACTGGTTTTAACTTTACCATAGAGTTGAAATACGGTGCTGGAGCATTTGTTTGTGGTGAAGGTACTTCACTTATTCATTCTATAGAAGGTAAACGTGGAGAACCTAGAATGAAAACTTTCTCGTCTTCTAAACATGGTTTATGGAATGCTCCTACTTGTTTAAATAACGTTGAAACTTTTGGAAATATACCAGCTATTATCAATAATGGTGCTGATTGGTTTGCTTCATTTGGTACCGAAGATTCAAAAGGTACTAAAGTTTTTGCATTAGGTGGCAAAGTAAATAACGTTGGTCTAGTTGAAGTTCCTATGGGTACTACTCTACGTGAAATAATATATGAAATAGGTGGTGGAATACCAAATAATAGAGATTTCAAAGCAGTACAAACTGGTGGTCCATCAGGAGGATGTATATCTTCTAAAGATTTAGATACTCCTATAGATTATAAATCACTATCTGATATTGGTTCTATGATGGGTTCAGGTGGTATGCTTGTTCTTGATGATACTGACTGTATGGTTGATATATCTAAATTCTTCTTAGACTTCTCTGTCGATGAATCTTGTGGTAAATGTACTCCTTGTCGTATAGGTACAAAGAGATTATATGAATTACTATCTAAAATATGTGAAGGTAAAGGATGCGAGCAAGACTTAGTTGATTTAAAAGATTTAGCATTGACAGTTAAAAATACTGCATTATGTGGTCTAGGAAAATGTGCTCCTAATCCAATTTTAAGTACTCTTGATTGTTTCTATGATGAATATCTAGCACATGTTAAAGATCATAAATGCCCAGCAGGTAAATGTAGCGCTCTGTTAGACTTCGTAATTACTGATGAATGTATAGGTTGTGGATTATGTAAGAAAAACTGTCCAGCTGACTGTATATCTGGTGAAAAGGAAGAAAAACATGTAATAGATACTACTAAGTGTCTAAAATGTGGTACTTGTATAGAAAAATGTAAGAAGGGTGCAATTGTTAAGAGATAATTACACTAAGGGGGGTTTATTAATGAGTTTAGTTAATTTAACTATAAATGGTAAAGCTGTATCTGTACCTTCTGATACTAAAATATTAGAAGCTGCAAAACAAGTAAATGTTAAAATACCAAGCCTATGTCATTTACATATGGATGATATAAAATTCGATAACCATTGTGCATCTTGCCGTGTATGTATGGTTAGTGCAGGAAGAAAATTAGTCCCTGCTTGTGGTACTTTAGTTAAAGAAGGTATGGTAGTAAATACTAATTCTCCAGAAGCATTAAAATATAGAAAAAATGTTGTAGAATTAATGTTATCTGACCATCCAAAAGATTGCTTATCTTGTGTTAAGAACGGAAATTGTGAATTACAAAATATAGCTGCCGAATTAGGAATTAGAGAATTAAGATTTGGTAGTGGTGAACAATCTACCGCTCCTATAGATACTTCTACAAAATCTATAGTTAAAGATCACTCAAAATGTATCTTATGTAGAAGATGCGAAACTATGTGTAATGAAATACAAACTGTTGGCGTTCTTTCTGGTATAAATCGTGGATTTGGTACAGAAGTAGGAACATTCTTCGGTGTTGATTTAGCTGACACTAATTGTACTTTCTGTGGTCAATGTATAAGCGTATGTCCAACTGGTGCATTAATAGAAAAAGATAATACTGCCCTAGCTTGGGATGCATTAGCTCAAAAAGAAAAACCTGTCATGGTTCAAACTGCTCCAGCTGTAAGAGTTGGATTAGGTGAAGAGTTTGGATTAGAGCCTGGTTCTATTTCTACAGGTAAAATGGTTGCTGCTTTAAAAGCTTTAGGATTTGATTATGTATTCGATACTAACTTTGCAGCAGACTTAACTATAATGGAAGAAGCTAATGAATTTGTAAATAGATTTGTTAAAGGAGAAAAACTTCCTATATTGACAAGCTGCTGTCCAGCTTGGGTTAATTTTATGGAACATGAATATCCAGACTTACTAGATCATTTATCTACTTGCAAGTCTCCACAAAGTATGTTCTCTCCTATAGCTAGACATTACTTTGCTGAAAAAGTTTTAAATAAAAAACCTGATGAAGTTATAATTATGTCTATAATGCCTTGTGTGGCTAAAAAATACGAAGTATCAAGAGAAGAATTAGGTGAAGATGGATATTTAGATACTGATTTATCATTAACTACTAGAGAATTAGCTAGAATGATAAAAGAAGCAGGTATCGATTTAGCTAATTTAGAAGAAGCTGAATTTGATAGCCCTCTTGGATACTCTACTG
>NZ_JAGHFM010000360.1 GCF_017888745.1 Terrisporobacter sp.
ATATATATTTCTATAGTAGATTGTATTTATAAGAAGATTTATTTTCTAATAATATCAAGTAATTGTTCAAACAATAAAATACCGTACACCTATAAAATATAGATATACGGTATTTTTAATATATAATTTAAATGTGTAATTTTATATTATTAATTACATTTCTACATTATAATCTTTAGGTTCTTCTAAATAAAAACCTGTAGTTAAAGGTCTATAGTCTATTTTTTGTAATTCTTTTAACCATTCTTCATCAAAAGTCCATTCATCTGGATTTTCTATAAATTTATCTATTGCTTTTCTGTATACAGCAACTACACCTTTTGTATAATCATTTGATCTTCTATTACCTTCTATAGTCAATGTTGTCACACCAGACTTAATTAATTCTGGTAGAAACTCTATCATGCATAAATCTTTAGATGCATAGAAGAATGTTCCTCCTTCATCTTCATATATAGGACAATATTGTCCAGGTCTTTTTTCTTCTACTAAATTATAATTTATTTCATCTACATATTCGCCTACATTTCTACTTGACATATAATTAGACAGTAATCTTCTTCCCGAATATGACATGCATATTCCTCCATGAACAGAAGCTTCTATTTCTAAATCTAACGAAGTATTTTTTCTCATATCCACAATATCTTTTAAACCTAATTCCTTTGCTATTATAACTCTTTTAATTCCTTGTTCATGCCAGAAATTTGCCGTTTCATAGTTATAAATATTAGCTTGAGTTCCCATATGAATTTCCATATTAGGTATAACTTTTTTCACTATTTCTAAAGCACCTGGTTCACATAGTATTACTGCATCTACTTTTGCTTCATCTAGTTTTAATAAATATTCTTCTAGTTTCATAAAATCATTATTATGAGGTAGTAAAGATATTGTGACATAAACTTTTTTATTTCTTTCATGTGCATATTCAATACCTAATTTTAAATCTTCCATAGTGAATTTTTCACTTAATGTATTCATTCCAAAAGTTTGTCCACCTATATATACTGAATCTGCACCATTATCTATAACACCTTTTAGCCCTTCTAAGTCTTTAGCAAAAGATGATAATTCTAATTTAAACATTATTCTTCAACCCTTTCTGATTCCTTATAGCTTAACGCAACTCCATCTCCAATTGGAATAAGCGATGTACTTAAATAGTCACAATTGCAGATATAATCTAAGTAATTTCTCATTCTTTTTACAATTGTTTTCTTTCTTCTCATTACTAAGTTATCGTCTGCTATCATTCCTTTATATAGAATATTATCAGATATTAGTAATCCACCAACTTTTAACTTATCTATTACTAAGTCATAGAATAATTTATATTGTCCTTTAGCTGCATCTAAGAATATCATATCAAATGTTCCATCTACATTTTTTAATAATTCCTCTGCATCTCCTTCTAAAAGAGTAATATTTTTTTCAAATCCTGATTTTTTAAAGTTTTCCTTTGCTCTTTCAATCATTTTTTCATTACGTTCCACTGTTATAATTTTAGCTCTTCCATCAGTTGCTGTAGAAAATAATATAGATGAATATCCTATAGCACATCCAACTTCTAATATTTCTTTTGGGTTTTGAACTTTTAATATAACCTTTAATAAATCTGAAACCTCTTTATGAACTATTGGAACATTGTACTCCGCTGCATACTCTTCTAGTTCTTTTAAAAGCCCTTCTTTATCCTTTAGGGTTTCTCTTATATACTTTTCCACCTCATGATTTACAATATTACTCAAATTAATCACTCCTTAATTTCTTACTAATTTCTTTTTTATTCAAATTAATAGGATTATACCTTAATACTTAAGACATAATCCCTTTAACAATCGCCTATAATATATATCTACCCTTATTTATCTGTAGAATAACTATTATTTCTTTCTTCTCTATCTTTTCTGTATTGTTCAACATTTTTTACGTGCTCTTCATATGTTTTGCTATAATTGTTTCCACCATCTATAGTTGCTACAAAATATAGATAATCAGATTTTGCTGGATATAAAACTGCTTCTATAGATGCTATACCAGGATTTGCTATAGGTGTAGGAGGTAATCCTTGATTCCTATAACTGTTATATGGAGAGTCAATTTTTAAATCATCATAAGTTATACTTTTCTTTCTTTTATCAAAAGCATACTGTATTGTAGCATCAGATTGAAGAGGCATACCAATATCTAATCTATTATAAAATACACTAGCAATTAAAGGTCTATCTTCATCTAATACAGCTTCTTTTTCAACAATAGAAGCTAGATTAGCCACTTCCCAAAGAGACATTTTAAGTTCTTTTTGTTTCTTTTGCAATTTTTCATTGTATTTAGAAGCAAAAGTAGAAAGCATATCACTTAATATTTCTCTTTCATTTTCATCTTCTTCAAAATAATAAGTACTTGGATACAAGAACCCTTCTAAAGATGTAATTTTTTCTTCATCTAAAAATTTAAAATCTTTTGCAAATTCCTTAGAATTTCCTATTAATTCTTTGTAAACTTCTTTTTCCCCAAGCTTATTTTTTACAAGCAAATCAATAATCTCATTAGATGTTGAACCTTCTGGAATTGTTATTTTAATGCCTTCATTATAAATTTTACCATTAACTAGATTGTTTATTATTTCATTGTTGGAAAAAGTTTGGTTAAATAAAAATTTTCCCGATTTAATCTTTGATGCATTATCACTTAATCTAACATATAATTTGAATAGTGTCTCATTTTTTATTAATTTATTTTCTTTTAAAATATCTGCAACTTGTCCTAAAGTAGACCCTGTTGGAATTTCTATTACTATGTCATCACTATTATTATTATCATATGGACCTGTTTGAATAAATACAAAAGTTGCCATAAATACTAATATTAATAATATAGATACTATAATTATTTTACTTTTGTTATTGTTCAAGTTCATAAATTAGTATACTCCTTATCATTGTTATATATCTTCTTTATTATAAATCTATAAATGAAATATTTCAATAAAAATGTCGATAAATAAGATTTTATATTAATTGCAAGCATAGTGACAACTTGAGATTTCTTGATTTCAAACTTTTAATAGTAAAAAATTCGCTTCGCTTAAGCCACTGCGTAAACGCTCCACTTCATATTGCCAACGGCTTTGCCCGTTGCTCAAATTTATCAGTTGAGATTATAAATTATCCACAATTAAGATAATTTATAATCACTAAAAATATAAAAAAGCTTAACTTTATTGTTTACAAGTTAAGCTTTTTTAATCATTTAATTAGAATTTAGTTATTCCATCTTTTGTTACTACACCATATATTAATTTTTTAGGCTCTGCTTTTTCTTCAGTTATAATATACGCATTTTTAAGTCTTCTTTTTGCATCTTCAAATTTTTCTTCTCTGTTAAAATGCATTATTGCTAAAGTATCCCCTTCTTTTACAAAGTCTCCTACTTTTTTCTTTAATATTATACCAGCGCTTAAATCAAGTTCATCTTCTTTAGTTTCTCTTCCTGCGCCTAAAACCATAGCACTAACACCTATAGATTCTGCCTCTATTTTATCTATAAAACCTGTTTTATCTGATTTTATTTCAACTATATGATTAGCCTTTTTAAATAGAGAGTAATCATCAACTACTCTCGGATCGCCCCCTTGATTTACAACAAATTCTTTAAATTTTTCTAAGGCTGCACCTGAAGTTAAAACTTCATTTATTCTTCTAACTCCATCTTCATAATCTGTAGCTATTTTAGATGACACTAACATATAAGCACCTAAAGTTTCACATAAGTTCATAAAATCTATCGGTCCATTTCCTTTTAATGCTTCTATAGCTTCTATAACTTCTAAAGCATTACCTACTGCACACCCTAAAGGCTCATCCATATCACTTATAATACCTATAGTCTCTCTATCCATTGCAGTACCTATTTCAACCATTTCTTTAGCTAGCTCAAATGATTGATCTAGTGTTTTCATAAATGCCCCATCTCCAGTTTTTACATCTAGAACTATAGCATCTGCTCCTGAAGCTAATTTTTTACACATTATGCTAGCTGCTATTAAAGAAATGTTGTCTACAGTAGCTGTAACATCTCTAAGAGCATACATTTTTTTATCTGCAACTGCTATTGATGCAGTTTGACCACATACAGCAATTTTTATATTATTAACAGACTCTATAAATTTCTCAGCCGTCATTTCTATAGAAAATCCTGGTATAGACTCCAGTTTATCTAAAGTTCCTCCAGTATGACCAAGTCCTCTTCCTGACATCTTAGCTATTGGTACCCCACAAGCAGCAACTAATGGTGCAAGAGCTATTGTTGTTTTATCTCCAACACCTCCTGTACTATGTTTATCAACTTTAACTCCATTTATAGCAGATAAATCAATTATTTCTCCTGAGTACATCATAGCTTCTGTAAGGTAAGCTGTTTCTTGCTTATTCATTTTATTTAAGTATATAGCCATAAGAAGAGATGCTGCTTGATAATCTGGTATTTCTCCTTTAGAATATCTCTCTACAAAAAATTCTATTTCTTCTTTAGTTAACTCTTCTTTATCTCTTTTCTTTCTTATAATATCATATATTCTCATAGCTGCCTCCTGATAATTTCGCCAAATTATTTCATTATTTCTTCCTTAAAACTTTTACCATTCTTTGGTAATTCTACATTAAGTATATCTGCTACAGTAGCTCCTATATCAGAAAAACTATTTCTTATACCTAAGTTTACACCTTGCTTTAATTCTTTTCCATATACAAGCACTGGTATATATTCTCTAGTATGATCTGTACCTTTATATGTTGGATCATTACCATGGTCAGCATTTATTATTAATATATCATCGTCTTTCATTGAAGATATTATTTCTGGTAATCTTGCATCAAACTCTTCTAATGCTTCTTTATATCCTAAAGTATTTCTTCTGTGACCATATTTTGAGTCAAAATCTACTAAGTTAGTAAATATAAGGCCATTATTTTCCTTTTTAATATAGTTTATAGTTTGATCTACGCCATCCATATTATCTTTTGTATGTATGGCTTCTGTAATACCTTGTCCATTAAATATATCTTCTATCTTACCAACACCTATTACATCAAGATTAGACTCTTTTATTGTATCTAATACAGTTGGGTCAAATGGATTTAATGAATAGTCTCTTCTATTTGAAGTTCTTTCAAATTCTCCAGCCTTTTTCCCTATATAAGGTCTTGCTATAATTCTTGCTACAGCATTATCTCCCATCATTATTTCTCTTGCTATCTCACACATAGAATATAATTCTTCTAAAGGTATAATCTCTTCATGAGCAGCTATTTGGAAAACACTATCAGCAGATGTATAGACTATAACATCACCTGTTTTCATTTGATGTTCACCATATTCATCTAGTATAGCAGTTCCTGATGCTGGCTTATTACCAACAACTTTTCTACCTGTCCTTTTTTCAAATTCATCTATTATTTCTTTTGTAAATCCATCCGGGAAAGTCTTGAATGGTTTATCTACTACAATTCCAGTCATTTCCCAGTGGCCTGTAGTTGTATCCTTACCACAAGAAAGTTCATCACATTTACCAAATGATCCTATTGGATGATTTTCTTTTTGTAAATAATCTATCCCATCTATGTTACCAAGTCCTAATTTAATCATGTTAGGTATCTTAATATCATTATGATTTTTTACTATATTACCTAAAGTATTAACTCCTATGTCTCCAAATTTCTCTGAATCCTTTAAAGCTCCTACGCCAACACTGTCTATTACTATCCATATTACTCTACTCATCTAGATTCCTCCTTTTATTATGTCCTCTTTTTTCCTTGGATGCTTATCCTTAATTTCTTTTCTAATATTATCATCCATCTGATTTAAGTATAATTGTAAACTTGATAAATTAGAATTTCCTAAAATTCTACCTACTACCGCTACATTTGCACCACCTTTTAATAAATGTAGAGCAAATGAATGTCTTAGTATACTAGGATTAATATTTTTACTTATATTAGCCATGGTTGCGTATTTTTTTATAACTTTCCATAACCCTTGACGAGTAAATCTTTGTCCTTGGGCATTTACAAATAAAGCACTTTCATCCTCTTTTACTAGATTATCTCTTCCTTCTTCAATATACTTTTGCAAATATAGTTTTGTAACTTCACAAAGAGGTATTACCCTTTGATTTTTTCCTTTATTACAATATAAGTAATCAATTTGTAAATCTACATCTTGTAAATCTAATTCTACTAACTCAGAAACCCTTATTCCCGTTCCATACAAAGTCTCAAATATAGCCTTGTCCCTCATTTTCTTAGGAGTATTTAGTTCTGGAAAATTTAAAATAGCTTCTACTTCTTCCTCTGTCAAAATTTCAATATTTTCTCTCTTTATTTTTGGTTTTTTAATATTATTAGCTGGATTTGAACTAGTAATATGATTTAAAAATAAATAATCATGAAAAGATTTTATAGAAGAAGTTACCCTTGAAACTGTAGCTACAGAAATATTTTGCTTTTCTAAATCAACTAAAAAGTTAATAATATCATATTCAACTACATCTTCAATTTTAATATTTTGATACTGCAAATAGTCCATATATTTTTTTAAATCTGTATAATATGAACATATGGTATTGTCTGATAATTTTTTTTTACATTTAATATATTCCATATATTTCTTCAAAACTTCCATATATAACTCCTTTTATCTTACTAGGAATTGTAAAATACCTATACTGACTGCATTTAATAATAATTGTGAAAATACACAAATTATTATTATTATTATACCATTTAATAAAAATCTTTTACCTAAAAATAGGATTCCTTCTCTTCTTCCTTTTTTATATTCCTCGTAAATATTTCTAATGTAGTATAAACTTATTACTATAAGTAGTATTGCCCCTGGTATTATAATAAAATTTTTTATAACCATTATCAATATCATTTTTATACTTTTAAGTTTTATTAATAAAATACAGCTATTAATAGTATAGCCGATTGATAACCCTTTTAATAAAAAACTTATTATAGCTAAAGGAAAAGTAACTATAAATAGTGTGGATAAAACTATTCCCCCAAGAAATACTATATCTTGTCTTAAATTTGAAAATATTACAGCACTTACATCAATGTTGCTTCCTTGGCTATAATAACTGTTTAGGCTATTTATACTATCTAATATTATATCTTGTCCATTTGAAAAAATCTTATTTAAATAAGTACCTATTGCTGTAAATATAATAAATAGAATGCCTATATAAATCATTTCTTTACTAATTGTATAGTTATTTTTTCTTCTTATTGTTTTTCTCAAATTTATAACCCCCTCTTATCCTAACATATATTTATGTTGTTTAAGAGGAGGTTATGCTTTATATTAATTCTTTACTTAATAATAATCCTATTACAGTTTTTGAATCACATATTTCATTTTCATATACCATTTTATAAGCGTCTTCTATATCTATCTCACATACTTCTAAAAACTCATCTTCATCAAGTTTACTTTCACCTGGCGTTAACCCTTTTGCAAGATATATGAAGACCAACTGATTAGAAAATCCTGGGGTTGTATAATATTTATGTATTAATTTTAAACTATCTACACTATAACCTGTTTCTTCTTTTAGTTCTCTTATAGCACAATCTAAAGGTGTTTCTCCTATTTCTACTTTACCAGCAGGTAATTCATATAAAAATTGCTCAATTGCTTTTCTGTACTGCTTTACTAATACTATTTTATTATCCTCTGTTATAGCTACAATAGCTACAGCCCCATTATGCTCTATAATCTCTCTTTTTTGGTATCCCTTATTGGGCACTTCTACAGTGTCTACTCTTAATTGAATAGTTTTTCCTGTATAAATTAAATCACTACTTACTGTAGTTTCCTTTGTTATCATCACAAACCTCCATTAAGTAATATGCTGCAGTACTTGCTGCATCAAAGAATTCCTTATCTTGTTCGTAATTTCTGCCCATACTTCTCACTTTAAGATTAAAGTATTCTAAGTCTTCCCTACATTTATTATTTTCTAAGTATATAATATTATGCTTTTCAAATAATCTATTTTCTTTTATTTGTTCTTTTATATGTTTGAATTTTTTCTTATCATAAATTGTTACTGGTATATTTACACCAACGTTTACTATTTCTCTAAAAATAGTCATAGCATGATGTGATATACCCTTATGTCTATCTCTTTTATCTTCAAAACTTATTCTAGGAATTGCTATAGGCATTCCACCCAATTTTTTGATAGCATCTAGAACGGGACCTTGCTCTATCCCTGTAAATCCATACTTGGTTCCTGTGCCAGCTATTCCTGGTCCCATACTTACAAATACAACATCTGCATTTAATATTTCTTTTGCAGTAATTAAAGCTGTATATATATTAATACATTCATAGTCTCCACCAAATGCATTTCCAATGGTAATTGTATTATCTATTAATTTTTTTTCTTTTAAATTTTGTACATTTTTACTTAAATATATTGGAAGTGCAGCTCCATCTGTCATTATATAAACTAACTTTTTATTTGGATTATACCTTTTGTATGATGCAACAAATGGTGTTAGCATACTATGAAGTGTACCTACTACAACAGGCATTTCATCTAAACTTCCAAAATTATTAATAACATCATGATATTTACTTTCATGATCCTCTACTGCATCAATCTTTATTTGATAAGGAGTATATCTAAGCTTCATTATGTGACCACCATCAGATAATTCTGACTCCATATTGTTTAGATTGGAAATCACAAAATGATATCCACCAGTTCCCAAACTTAACTCCACTGCAGTAGTATTTAAAATAACTTTATCTCCTACTTTTATATTTCCACATATTTTAGGATAGTTGTATGCTCTTTGTATATCACCATTTACATTTACCCTTATATCATCTAATACTTCGTTACTATCTACTATTGATTCAACTATTCCTAGTTTTTTACTAATCATAAAATTACCTTCCTAATCTATCAATAAAGTTTAATACTTTATTATTTTCTATAATTTTAGTTAAAGAGAATTTTTCAGTAAATATATGAATTAATATTAAAAATACTAACCAACCTAATCTCACATTTAAAGTATATCCAAAAGCCATAAGTATACCTATAGATATACCCAATACATTTGAACCTGTATCTCCCATCATTGCTTTTGCTTTTAAGTCATAATTAAAATATGCAAGAACATTTGGAAGAATAAGAAGCGGAAGTATTTTTATATATCCTGTTAAAGTAACAAATATTGCTATCATTATTACTAAATAAGCTTTGATTGCTCTACCTGGTCTTAAGTCAAATAAAT
Organism: Terrisporobacter sp.; assembly: GCF_017888745.1. Taxonomy (GTDB): domain Bacteria; phylum Bacillota; class Clostridia; order Peptostreptococcales; family Peptostreptococcaceae; genus Terrisporobacter. The sequence continues at coordinate 9,324 of NZ_JAGHFM010000360.1, forward strand.
TCATTAAGTTTGTTGATAGAGCTATTATTAAAGTATTTACAATAATATCAGTTATGTTTTTCGATATTGCAACTGATATTATAAGTCCTACAAAACCTCCAAATAAGGCTTTGAATCCTCCTGTTGTAAGTTTACCTTTAAATAAGCTTTTGAAGTGACCTTTTAATCCACTTACATCTCTATTACCTATTATATCGTCTAGTATACCTGCAAAAAACATACATACTATTCCAAATATAAATAAAAATAAACATAACAATCCTATAGTATCAACTGTAAAAAATGCTAATATTATTCCATTTATTATTAGCATTGGAAGAAACACAATTCCCATGCTTACAGGTATCATCTCTCCCTTGTAATTTGGTCTAATTACATTACTATCAATTAATAAATTTTTGAATAAAGGTATCATTAAATATGTCCCAGCTAAACCTAAGATGAATATTATTCCTCTAAATATATAAGAATACAATATATTACCTCCATTCTTTTTTCTTTTTTCTTAATACTTTTTTAATATGGTAATATTGTTTACCTCTGTGTATAAAACCTTTTAAATCTCTTCCTGTTTCACTATGAGTCATATTAACAAGAACTTCTTTAATTCTATACCCATGTTTTAATATATCTATTGTCATTCCAACTTCAACACCATAACCATATGGTATTTCATCAAATTTTTCTAATACTTCTTTTTTAAATAGTCTTTGACCAGATAAAGTAGCATCTAATTCTACTCCTGTCATCTCAAGTACAGATTCTTTAGCAAGACCTTTTACGAAACCAAGTCCTCCTTTTTTCTTTGCCGGAGGGAATTTTGCTATTATCACATCTGCTTCATCATTTAATATAGGTGTTATTAATTTTGCTACTTCTTTAGAAGAACTTCCAAGATCTGCATCTAAGAAACCTATAATATCTCCCTTTTCCATAGCAACTTTTAAACCATTATTTAAAGCATAGCCCTTACCTCTATTTCTATCTTGAGTTATTACTGTTATTTTATCACTTTGAACTTCTTTTGCCATTTTTGATGTATTATCACTTGAACCATCATCAACAACAATTATCTCACTAATCTCGTCTATATTTTTTATATTTTCCAGCGTGTCTTTTATTTTATTTTCTTCATTATATGCTGGTATTATTATACTTATATAAGGATTCATTTTCTAATCTCCTTTATACTAATTGTTTTTGTAAGCCATGATTTCTTTGGCTAATTCAGATTGTCCATAATTCCCTACTATATTTTGATTTTTTAATAAAGTCGTTAAAGAAACTTTTCCTATACCTTCATTTATATTATCTATAGTTGATATATCATTTTCTGAATATAATTTTAATATTGTTGTATCAATATCACTTTGCGTAGCTGCTACTAAGTATTTATTTTTTTCTTTTAAACTGTCTACTAATAGTTTTTCTTTTACTTCAAATTTATCTTTAGCATCTTTTCCAGTTAATTCTCCTAGTAATACAACTGAATCAAAATCTTGGTATTTACTTTCATCAATACTATTAATTTTAATTACACCTAATTCTTCTAGTGCATGTAATTGATCATAACCTTTTGCATCAGTTAAAGAATTTACTATATATTTAATTACATCATTTGATGATTTAAAAGTCATATTTAAACCTTTAGATAGTTCTGTTAACTTTTCATTATCATTTATATTATCTTTAATTATTATATTAAAAGATAAATTACCATTAGCATTGTTTATAACTGTTTCTATATCTTCGCTATAATCATGATTTTCACTTGTAAGTATTATTCCTGTATTCTTATCTGTTAACATATCTTGAGTTAATACGTTCATATTTCTATTAACATATGATTTTATATCGTTTATATTATTATTTAAATTTTCTATTTCTGATTGTAAAGTTTTATTTTTATCTTTTAATGTATCAAATTCTGTATTAAAACTTTCTAATACTTCACTTTGTTGTTTAGTTAATGCTTGGTCATAGTTCAAGTTAAATCCAACTAATATCCCTACTCCTAAAGCTACAAATATAGCACATATTGTTACTATATAGTACTTCATATTTATATTCATGTTAATCCTCCTAAATTATATATTACATATTTAATAGTAACTTTAATCTTAATTGTATTATTCTAATAAATTGCTGTGTTGTTGGGGAAAAAGAAGCAAGTATTAGGACTGGGAATAAAGCTGCAATAATTAATGCCCATACATATTTAATTTTTAATTTGCTTTTGTAAAGTAAATTAACACCTTTTGCATCTATAAGTTTAGACCCTATTTTTAGTCTAACAAGGAATGTACTTGCCATACCTTTTCTTCCTTTTTCTAAAAAGTCAATCATATTTGAATGCGTTCCAACTGCAACAATAAGTTCGGCACCATATTCATATGCTGTCAACATTGCTATATCCTCACTAGTCCCTGGAGCAGGAAATACTATAGCATCTAATCCTAAATCCTGAATTCTTTTTAATCCTGGTGCTCTACCATCCACATAAGCATGTACTACTATTTCACCTGCTTTTTTTAATGTCTCATCACTAACACTATCCATATCTCCAACAATCACATCTGGTGTATACCCAAACTCAACTAATGCATCAGCTCCACCGTCAACACCAACTAAAATTGGTTTTACTTCTTCTATGTAAGAAATTATTGTACTCAAGTCTTCCTTATAATCTTGTCCTCTTACAACTACTAAAACATGCCTGTCTTTATACTTGGTTTTTACTTTTGGAATTTCTACTTCACCTAATATAAAACCTTTTTCTTTTTTAGCATATTCTATAGTATTATCAATAAATCTATCTAATTCTACAGACATATTATCATAAGCTTCTTTAATTTTTACTAATACCTTTTCCTTATCAAGTACATTACCTTCTCCTAAAAGTTGTCCATCTCTATAGATTTGCCCATTATTTACTTCGATTATTTGTCCTTCTTTTAAATCGTCAAATAATTCCTGTCCAATATTATCTATAATTAAAATATTTTTATCTGTTAATATTCCTGGCCCTTTATTTGGATATTTACCACTTATAGAAGGTGCTGCATTTATAACTAATTTAACTTTTCCTTCAACTAAAGAATTGGCAGCAACCTCATCTATATCCATATGATTTATTACTGCTATTTCTCCGCCTGTAAGTCTTTTTGCAAGCCTTTTAGTTTTTCTATCTACCTTTATAGGGGCTTCGACTCTCATTTTCTAACCTCCGATATTTTATTAAAATCTTATAACATTATAACATTAATTAAGAACAAAGGAAATATTTTATAGTTTTATAAGTTATTATATGTCTTTTTATTTCTCAATATCAAATTATTGTATTCTTTGTACTTTATCTAACAATATATTTTTTTCATTTAAACCTGGATCTTTTATTACTTCTTCCAGTAAATAATTGAGTATTTCACCAATTTTTTCATTTTTATATCCTAAGGATATAATATCATTGCCATTTATATTTAAATTTTTTATAGTATAACATTCATTATTTTCTTCAATTTCATGTAATATATCTATAATTTTATTAAAATATTTTTCATTATCATAAATTATCTGATTTATATCTAAATAAGTTTTAAATAA
>NZ_JAGHFM010000361.1 GCF_017888745.1 Terrisporobacter sp.
TAGAACTGTATGAGTTTCAATTGCCCCCAGTGTCATAATTATAGAAAAAATTAAATAACCTAAATATGCAAATCCAAGCTGTCTAGGATCAGCAGTCAAAGCTAATACTTCTCCAAATACCCCTGCTTCTATTAACCATGTAAAACCTACTGCATACCAAAAGAATGCATAAGCACCAAATGCTGTGGCACCAAAAGTATTATTATGCTTAAAATCATTAATACATGCTAGAAGTTGAGCAGAAGCTCCTAGAAAAATAGCCCATGGTATTACAAAAGACACACCTGATGTTAGACCTAATTTTTGTGATGATGCTACTAATGTTACCATTGCCAAACCAAATAATCCTAATCCAGATGGATCTGCCACAACTATTTTTACATTTTTATTATCCATAATTACCTCCATTAGTCATAAAGATTTTACCTATACTTATAATTAACATTTATTAGAAATTAATACTTATTTTTATAATATTATCTTTATTCTCTTAGATTACATTATCTTAGCAATACAATGATTTCCCTTATTGCATCAAATCTCTTATTCATAGAAATAATTTTTATTTTTGATTATCATAATTTCTGCCTTAGAGGTTAACCTAAATATAGATTTAGAAATAGGAGGCAACTTATGAAGATTTTAAAATATATGCTTATATTTATACCAATAAGTTTTATAGCTAATTTTATGAATGCTACAGGAAGTATTATGTTTTTACTATCTTGCTTATCAATAATTCCTTTGGCAGGTCTTATGGGAGAAAGGACAGAAGAAATATCGTTCTATGCAGGTCCTAAAATTGGAGGTTTTTTAAATGGAACTTTTGGAAATGCTACAGAACTTATAATATCATTCTTTGCTCTAAAAAATGGATTATTTGATGTTGTTAAATCATCTATTGCAGGTGCTGTTATAGGAAATGTTCTTTTAGTTGTCGGTTTTAGTATGCTGGCTGGAGGGTTAAAGTATAAAACTCAAAAGTTTAATGAAAAAGTTAGTGAAGTTACTTCAAGTATGCTTTTATTTGCAGTAATAGGCCTTTGTGTTCCTGCTATATTTACTCATACTGTAAACCCTATACTTTTAAATACCAGATATGAAGGCCTTAGTATTTTTGTAGCAGTAGTTATGATAATAATTTATATACTTAGTTTGATATTTTCATTTAGTACTCATAAAGATATTTATACAAATGCTCAACAAGAATCTGGTGAATCTTCCCCAAAATGGACTTTAAAAAAATCTATTTTCATATTAATTATTGCTACAATTCTAATTGCCATTGAAAGTGAATTTTTAGTTGATAGTATAGAGGATATTACATCTGCTTTAGGATGGAGTGAATTTTTCGTAGGTATTATACTAATACCTATTATAGGAAATGCTGCAGAACATAGCACAGCAATTGTTATGGCTAGAAAAGATAAAATGGATGTTGCACTTGAAATTGCTCTAGGTTCCTCTTTGCAAATTATCTTATTTGTAGCCCCAATACTAATTTTTATTAGTTTATTTTTTAAGCCTATGAGTATAGTTTTTAACGAATTTGAATTAGTTGCACTTATTGCTTCTGTATTAATTGCTAATAGAGTTTCTCAAGATGGTGAATGTAACTGGCTAGAGGGAGTTCAGCTACTTGCAGTTTATTTAATAATTGCAGCATCATTTTTTATAATATAAATTTTTATAATTTTTTAATCATAATCTATACTTCTTAAATAAAATTTATTTTTACTAAAAAAGCTATGAATAAAAATCTCTTTATATTCATAGCTTTTAAAATATATTTTTTATCATATTATATACTTTTACTACCATAATTTATAATATATTAATATTTATCTGTTGGTGGTGATAAAAATGTATGCAGATCTAGTATGTAAAGGTGGAGGTATAAAAGGAATAGCATTGGTAGGTGCAATTTGTTGTTTAGAAGAATATGGATATAAATTTAAAAATCTCGCAGGCACATCAGTAGGTGCAATAGTCACATCTTTATTAGCTGTAGGATATACATCAAAAGAAATTAAAGAAATTATGTTTAATTTAGATTACAAATCTTTTGAAGATAAAAACCTTTTGCAGTCAATTCCTTATATAGGTCAATTTGCAAGTTTAGTAATCTCAAAAGGAATTTATTCAGGAAATTATATAGAAAATTTTTTAAGGGAAAAGTTTAAAGAAAAGGGTAAAACATCCTTTAGAGATATTTCTGAAAATAACAATAGTAAACTTAAAATTATTGCTACAGACGTCACTAATCATAAACTGATGATTTTGCCAGATGATTTAGAAAAATATAATATTAACCCTTTAGATTTTGATATAGCAAGTGCCGTTAGAATGAGTATTAGTATTCCTTTTTTTTATAATCCTGTTATCTTAAACAAAAGAAAAAATCCTACTTACATCGTCGATGGTGGTTTACTTAGCAACTTTCCTATTTGGCTATTCGATGTGGAAAATATACCCAAATGGCCCACATTTGGATTAAATTTATATGATGATATCTCCCAATCTTGTTCCAATAAAAATAATATGAACCTTTTAAATTTTTTAATAGATGTAATTCAAATAAGTCTTTCCACTAGTGAAGAAGTTTATTTTAAAGATTCTGATATATCAAGAATTATTAATATACCTACACTTGGAATAAATAGTATAGATTTTAATATATCTCAAAAACAAATGATGGATTTATATAATTCTGGTTATAATGCTACAAAAATTTTTTTGAGAGACTGGGATTTTAGCAAATATGTACGAAAATATAGATTTACACCGAATAATTAATATTATTTGATATGTCATGTTTCCTAAAATCAATCCTTCATATATTTATGTTAATAGTATGAATACCTCTATTTTAAATATCATAAAAATAGGTTAATACTTTCAAATAACATTATTGTATATTTGCAATAATAAATTGTTAGCTTTAGTTTGTAAAAAGTGCAGAGATTATTAAATCCCCACACTTTTTACAAATTTTTATATATGTTGAGGAATAGTTACTTCATCTTCAAAGTATCCCTCTTGATATAGTGGAAATTGTGAAATTAAAGCTCTTGCATCATTCCTACACTGATCTAATACTTCTTCATTATCTATGTTATTAGCTACCCTATCCATTATATCTGCTACTACTGATATTTCGTTTGGACCAAATCCCCTTTCAGAAACTGCAGTAAGACCTATACGAACACCACTTGTTACAAATGGACTAGCAGGATCATTTGGTATTGTATTTTTATTTACCGTTATTCCTATTTTTTCTAATGCTTGGTCAAACTCTTTACCAGTTATATTTTTAGGTCTTAAATCAACTAATACTATATGGTTATCTGTTCCACCACTAATTATTCTAAATCCTCTTGCTTCTAATTCTTTAGCTAAAAATTTAGCATTATCTAATACCCTTTGCATTGTCGCAACAAACTCCGGTTCTTTAACTCTTTTAAACATATTAGCTTTAGCTGCTATTCCATTTAATTGTATAGAACCTAATATTCCAGGAAAAGTTGATTTATTTAGCTGTTTTGCAAATTTCTCTTTACAAATCACAAATCCACCTCTTGGTCCACAAATAGTTTTTGAACAAGAAGATGTACAAAAATCTGCATATGGTACTGGAGAAGGTATCACACCAGCCCCTACTAATCCCGATATATGAGCCATATCAACCATAAAATATGCTCCAACTTTATCAGCTATCTCTCTCATTCTCTTATAGTCAATTAGTCTTGGGTAAGCACTAGCTCCTGCTATTATTAATTTGGGCATAAATGATAATGCCTTTACTTCCACATCATCGTAATCTATTATTTCCGTCTCCAGATTTACACCATAATGTTCATATTTATATATTTTACTTAAAAAATTTGCAGGAGATCCATGTGTTAAATGACCACCATGATCTAATCTCATTGCTAATATTTTATCTCCTGGATCTAATATAGCATTAAACACTGTATAATTAGCAGTTGCTCCAGAATAAGCTTGTACATTTACGTATTCTGCTCCAAAAACTTCTTTTGCTCTTTCTATTGCTAAATTTTCTACCCTATCAGCATGTTCTGAACCAGCTTGATATCTTTTGCCTGGAAGTCCTTCTTCTGTTTTATTTAAAAATACACTTCCGCTAAGTTCTAGTATTTCTGTTGGAGCAGAACTTTCTGAAGCAATCATTTCTATATTATATTTTTGTCTTTCTAGCTCAGCTTCTACTATTTCATATAATTCAGGATCTGTTATTTTTGTAGTTTTTAACATTTAATTTCCCCCTTAACTTTAAGTTATATTTTTATTTATACTTAAATGTTAACACTGCAGTCCACAAAGAAATATTATTAAAGCCGTACTATTTTTTAACGATTCTGACTTTTTATTAATTTTAAATTATTTAAATTTATGCTGAACAAAATACGCTGGTGTTTGTCCTGTAATGTCTTTAAAGTGTTTATAAATA
>NZ_JAGHFM010000362.1 GCF_017888745.1 Terrisporobacter sp.
GTAAATACAATGGTAAGCAAAGATATATCTGTAAAGATTGTAGAAAGACTTTTACTGATTTTACAAACTCTGCAACATATAGAAGTAAGAAATCTTTAGATAAGTGGCTTAAATATGCTAAATGTATGATTATGGGGTTATCAATAAGAAAGTCGGCTAAAATTGTAGGCATTAATAGCAACCAGTTTCTTCTGGAGATATAAAATACTTGATTGTATAAGTGCTTTTTTAGGTACTGGACACGTTGATGGAGTAATAGAATCGGATGAAGTATTTTTTGCTGAGAGTTTTAAAGGTACAAGAACTGGTAATATGCCAAGAAAATCTCGTAAAAGAGGTAATGAGATTAAAAAGAGAGGTATATCTAAGGAGTAGATTTGTATTGCTACAGCTTTAGATAGGCAGGGAAATTTAATAATAGAGCCTTTATGTAAAGGTAGAATGACATATAAAGAACTCGAGAGACTTTATAAAGGTCATATAGGAGAAAGTTCTATATTATGTACAGATAGCCATAAGTCTTATATTAGATTTGATACAGACTTTAATTTAGACCACAAACGTATAAAAACAGGTAAGCATAAAGAAGGTATTTACCACATTTAACACATTAACAATTTACACAGTAATTTAAAGAAATGGATGCGTAGATTTAATGGTGTTGCAAGTAAGTATATCTCTAACTATATGCATTGGTTTAAGTGGTTAAGAATATTTGAAACTGATAGAGAATCTATTAAAACTAAAAATTTTATCGTACAAAGTAATGTGGCATATTCTTATACTAGAATAAAGGATTTTAAACTAAGAATACCACAGTTTATGTAACTGGTAATAAATTTGTAAAAAGAATTCTATAATAAAAATAAGTACGTAATTGTTATATAATACGAAATAAGTGAGTATCAATATAGGATACTCTTTTTATCATTAAAATATATAATTTATTTATAAATATATGAATAACTCAACAAAGTAGTTGTATTTTTTTATCAAATTTAATATAATTCAAATATAGATATTTAACTAATTAGCTAAATATCTATAAAATAATTGAAAGGAGTTATTATATGAGTAAAGCATTTAAAGCTTTAAGCGATAAAACAAGAAGAGAAATATTGAAGTTGCTTAATGATAAAGATATGAGTGCAGGCGAAATAGCTGAACAATTTGATATGTCAAAACCATCAATATCAAAACATTTAGATATTTTAAGGGAAGCTGAACTTGTAAGTTCTGAAAAAAAAGGTCAATTTATAATTTATTCTATTAATATTTCTGTAATTCAAGAAGTTCTTGGTAACTTCTTGGAAATATTCAAAAAATAAAGGGGGAAATATTATGAAAAAAAATGATTTCACAAGAATTATATTATTAGTAACATCACTTTTAATGCTTGTTGTAGGATTTGTGATGTCAGAAAGAAATGTTAATATATTGATACTGGGTATTTTAGCTATTATTTCCTTAGTTGTGTTAGATAGACAGGCAAGTAAAATAGTAGGATTATCAGAAGATAATCCTAAAGTTAAAACTTTTAGATTTTTAAATATGTTTACTATATTTATAGCTATGCTTTGTTTTATATTTGCTTCATGGTCACAAAATAATCAAACTTCTATTACTGAAGATAATAAAACATTGATCATTGGTTTAATATCAATATTTATAATGTTTTTTGGTAATTTATCACCTAAAATACCTTTTAATAGATATTTAGGATTAAGGCTACCTTGGACGATAAGAGATGAAGAAACTTGGAAAGCTGCACATAGATTGGTAGGGTATTCATCTTTTCCCATTGCAATAGCAATGTTTATTATGTCATTTTTCATTGATGGCGATACAGTGGGGATTGTTGGAGTTTTAACTTGGATTATTATACCTGGTATATACTCTTATATATTTTATTATAAGAAACTAAAAGGCTTGAATTAATAAATCTATACTCTAAATAAATTTAAAACTATCAATTATATTTAATGAACAAATTTAATATAATGTGAATAAAAAGTAGGAGTTATATATCTTGGTATAACTCCTACTTTTTTGTTATTAAAATTCTTTCTAATATCAACGCTGTATTAAAACATAGCCTTATTTAAAGAAAAAATAGATAATAAATATCTGACTTATTTATATATACAGTAAAATATTTATAAATGAAACTTTACAATTGATATACAATGCAAATAAAATTTATAGTTACTTTATGTGTTTACGAAAATATATGTTTTGGGAACATCATAATAGATCAATATTTTTGTCTATTGAATCATTACTTTAATTATTTAATATTACTTACATCAGATTAATCCTTTTTTCTTTAAAAACTTTTAAATTTTTGGGATACAATCACTTGAAACTAAAGTCAGTATAAAATCTACAATATCTACAAATATACCTAAATAATATCCATAAAAAATCACAACCTTTAATTTGACATATTAAAATTATAATGCAAATTTAGAAGAACATAAATTTAAAGTTTTAAAATATCTACAATCGTACCATAAGTAAATGAGATTTTTACTAAAGATGGATAATTAATTAGAGATGAATCTTAGAATACTAAGAAGTTATTAAAAAAATAAATTCACATTTTGAAATTATTGGGAATTAAATAGAGAATTTGATGTTTGAAAATTGAATAGTACGGTATTTATATACTATAATATGTAAATAAATATCTAAACAATTTTAAATATTAATATTATAAGGAGGTAAAATACTATGATTAATAATATTTTTAGGAACAGGAGTAAATCGATTAAAATAATGCACACTATTCTATTTATTATTACAGGTTTATATCTATTAGAAACTATAGTTTTTACTGGATTATTTACTAATATTATTTTAGCTTGTACTAATATTATAGTAAGTATTATTACTCTTGTAATAGCAATCATAAAGAAAGAGAGTAAATTAGCTTTGATTGATTTAGCTATTTTATTAGGAACTTCAGCAATATTTACATACGTAATCAATTTATAAAAGAGAGTTTTTAGTAACTTAAAATTTATGAAAATAAAATTAAATATTTATAAATGATATAACATACCGTATTATTCAAAAGAATATGCGGTATTTTTTGTTCGCATTTCAAATATATTATAATTATAAAACTAATTTATAGCAATGAACTTCAATCACAATGATATTAATTACTGAACATAAAAGATAAATTAAATATATATTATTACTATGATAAAGCTAGATTAAAGTAAAAGACTTAATCTAGCTTATTTTTAAAATAAGAATGAGATAAATTAATAATAACAATTAAATAATAAAGAGCTATATTATTACATATAACTCTTATCCAAATATACTATTTATCTTTTCAACAGCTTCTAGTTTTTGTTCATTCATCACATGAGTGTAAATATTCATGGTAGTTTCTATATCAGAATGACCCATTAAATGTTGCACAGTTTTAGGAGGTATACCAGCTTCAAATAATCTAGTAGCATAAGTATGTCTTAGAGCATGGAATTTAATAGGCTCAATACCTATAGAGGTTAGTATAGTCTTTAAGTTTCTTCCTGGTCGTTTATCTTCTATTGGTTTTCCTAGTTTATTACAGAATACATAATTTTTATTATCGTATTCTTCTTGCAATAATAATATAAGCTCATTTTGTTCTTTCTTATGAGTTCGAAGCTTCTTAATTATATTTTGGGGTACAGGTATAGTTCTTAATGAATTTTTAGTCTTAGGAGTTGACTCTATAACATCATAACCAATAATTTTATCATCTTCATATAACGCAACTTTCTGCAAGTTTCTATTAACATGAAGCTCATTATTTTTAAAATCTATATCAGACCATTTTAAACCTAATATTTCCCCAATTCTTAATCCAGTTCCAAGAGCAACTATATATAATAATTCAAGTTCATGTCCTTTAATAGCTTCCAGGAACTTTTCTTGTTCTTGCTTAGTTAATACCTTAACCTCTTTGTTATCTTCTTTCTTAGGGAGAGTAACAAGTTTACACCAATTCTTTTGTATATATCCTTGCCTTTCAGCTTCATTTAAACAAGTTTTCAAGTTAGTATTAATTTGCCTTATAGTTGTAGGAGTAGTTCCGTTATCCAATAACTTTTTGTAATGTCTTTGTAGGTGTGTTGTTCTTAGATCATTAAGCTTTATATTTCCAAAGTCAGTATTTTCTACATAGTTTTTATATATTCCATGGTATCTTTGGAAGCTTTTAGGTTTTAAATCTTGTTTCCTATAGTCAAATAACCATGAATAAAACCAATCTGAAACAGTTAGCTTGTCCTCATTTAATACACCCATAAGCATTTGTTTTTTATATTCTTGAAGCTTGTTTTTAACATCTTGTTGAGTTTTACCTGTAAATTGTTTACGTACTAATTTACCTTTGTCGTCAGTTCCTATGGTGATAGAAGCTCTCCAGCCTACTTGTACTCCGTTTCTTATATTTTTAACAATAGAGCCTTCTCCATTGCTTCTTCTTTTGGCCATATTACCACCTCATTTTTATTATTTAAAGCTGTAATTTCGTAGTTACTAGATAGATATTTTCAGTAACTACAAAATAATTAAAAAAATATAAATAATTATCATGTAGTTATATTTTTATTTGAAAGCTTAGTATCATTTATAACTACAGTACATAAAACTCTTTATAATCTTCTTTAAAATCATTTAAGCTATCTAGGTATGATACTAGGGACTCATAATTACCTATAGAGCATAAAGACAATGAGCTTCTGTATAAATCCTCTGTATCCCAAGATACTATTTTTAGAGGTAAATTATTTTCTAACATTTGCTTTAACATAATAAATCTACCTATACGACCATTACCATCTTGAAATGGATGTATTACCTCGAATCTATAATGAAATTCAGCTATATCCTTAATAGTTATATTATCAAGATTATAATACCATTCTAATAATTCGCTTATTTTTGCTTGTACTTCAAAAGGTTGAGATACTTTAGTATTAGTACCTATTATCATATTAGGTATTGTTTTATATATGCCAGAATATCCCTTTGCATGAAGTGAAGTATTAAACATCAAGCTAGCGTGTAAGTTCTTTAAATAACTTTCTGTTATCTTAGAGCCTAAAGTGTCTATTATAGTGTCAAATACATAACTTGAGTTTACAGTTTCTTGAACATCATCTAAGGTATGTTTACCAGTTACAACATTTTTATCTAGCAAAAGGGCTAAAGCTTCTGTTGTAAATGTGCTTCCTTCTATTTTATTTGAATGGTATAAGAAGCTATGTTTTAATATGCTATACAATGAGTTTTTTAAATCTCTTGTTTCTAGTAATGCGTTTATAAATTTATCGTTCATATTTGACCTCACTTTCAATAATTTATAGGCTTATGACCTAATGAGTTAGCTTCTAAGAAGCTTATTTTGTATAATCGACTAATTGTACTACTGGATAAGATTATTAGCCTTATATTAAATAAACATTCACAATTTTGTGATTAACTACTTTATGAATTTTATAAAATTGTTCATAGTATTTTGTAGGTACTGTGAATATATTTATAGTAACTACATACTTATATTTTCAGTTTCAAAGAGAAAATACTCATTTTGAAGATCGGCGAGATTTTCGTACTAACCTAAATTTAGAGGTGAGTTTTTAGCTGACCAATATTTTATGGTGAGTACTAATTACCAAGTTTATTTGATTATCTTTTAAAAATGAGATAAGGTTATTAACCGAGAACTTTCTCAAAAAAGTTAAAGTTAATGTGAATCTCACAATCCAAATTTGGATTCTGAGATTATTTTATTTAAAAACCATATTTTTATTTTAATAATTTATTTTGTAGTTATATTTTTATTTAGAAGCTTAGTATTATTTATCACTACAGTGTAATAGTTTACTCACCCTAATATTGGTGTAAGTGATTTTAATAGTATTACTAATATATAACTACTGATCTGTAAAACTTACTTGCTGCTAACTGTATTAAATTTAAAATAACCTTGAGCTAAAAAATAAAGCTATCAGGGTCTAATATTTCTTTTTTTTGCTTCTCTATATTATAATCTTCAAGCAATTCATTTTCAAAAAATGTAGTTTTTGAGCCACATACAACGCAGTATCTAGCATTAGAAGAAGCTAAGGTGTTGCAAGAATTATTTTCATAGTCATCAGGATCAGTATTTTTTATATAATGTTGACCAGCACATTTATTTATTAAATATGTGCCACATATTTGGCAATAAGATCCAGCATGTTCAAGATTTTCATTTTCGCATTTAGGGCATATTATAGCTCTACTTTTTTCGTTTAATTCATAACATTGATCATATATCATTTCTGTTACCACCCTCTCAAAGTTAGATTCGTTACAGATAGGACAAAAACATTTTTTTGTATTAATCCTGTATCCACAATTCGTACATATAGTTGTATTTATAAAAGCATCAAATTGATTTAAAACTAATTTATCTAAATCAGTAGTTTTAAAATTAAATTTAAGATATTTTTTAAAGCTATCAAATTTATTTTTAGAAGCTTGTTTTGATAAATTAGATAACTTAGCTATTTGTGTAGAGTTCTCAATCTTAAGCTCTTTTAATATTAAATTATTCGCAAGTAATTGAGATGCAAAATAATCAGCTTCTTTTTCCATCCATGTATACTCACTGTCAGAGAGAGAAGAACGGAAAATTCTAGTATTATTATAATTTTCTAGATGCCCGAGCATTATATGACCTAACTCATGCGCTAATGTCCAGCATTGCCTTTCATAAGGTCTAATTAAATCATTATAAAATATTAGATATCTTTTATTGTTGTATACTGTAGATGCATCTTTAGAGTTAGCAAAACCAATCATTTGGCTATATGTTATATTTGATCTCTTCATATGATGACTATAAGAAACCACCCTACAGTTTTTAAAATTAGAAAATATATCTAATATATTTATGGGATACGAGTTAATATTTAAATTTACATATATTTGTTTAATTAGAAAATTTATATATTGATACCTAATCTTCGTCATCGAAGTAATCACTAAAAGCGATTTTTAACATATTAATCATATCCTTCTGTTTGTTTTTAGGCATTTTATTTTTAGCGCGTTCAATTCTTCTTATATCGTCGTCTATATTTTTGTCTTTGTTAGAATGCTCTTCCGTATCATTAGCAACTTTTCCTGAAAGAGTATTTATATCGATATTTAGAGCATCAGCTATTTTGCTAGCAATATCTATTGTTGGTATTCTATCACCATTTTCATATCTACTAATGCTTACTCTAGGAACTCCAGATAAGGAAGATAATTCTTGTTGGGACATTTTTTTTAATTTCCTATACTTTTTTATATTTTCTCCAATATTCATTTAATCACCTCATTTATATTATACAAGAATATGAAACCAAATGGAACAACAAAAAATAAAAAAACTGTTGACTTGAAACTATTTGGTACAATATAATTATAAATATAGAAAATGTACCAAACGGTTTCGAAAATAATAAGGGGGGATGAGCAATGTATTATAAGTTAAATTTAAAAGCTTTGAACTTAGAGATGTTGAAGAAAGGATACTCAATTAATCAACTTTCTAAAAAAAGCGGACTTGGAAAAGCCACGATATCAAGATTAACGAGAGATAAAGTAATATCAAGGCCAAGCACCATATATAAGATAGCTAATGCACTGGATATTGATGTAGAAAAATTGCTTATAGAAGTAGAAGAGTAGGAAGGTGGATTCACATGAGTATAAAAATGACTGGGGAACAGTTAAAGCTATTAAGTAGCATATTTCCTAATATGACTATTCTTGAGTTTATAAACTTAATTAATAACAGATAGGGGTTGAATATTATGAGTGAACACAATAGAAGAACGATGACAGTTAAAGAATTAGCTGAATATTTAGGAATAGGATATATAAAAGCCTATGAACTAACAAGATCTAAAGGCTTTCCAATGTTTAAGGTAGGCAAGAAGATATTAATTATTCGTAGCAAAGTGGATGAATGGCTAGAAAATACAGCTATAGGACAACAGTTTTAAAAGGAGGTAGAGAATATGAAAGATTTAAGATATATAGTTTTTGATGTAGAGAAAATACAAAGACATTACAATGATATATTCAATGAGCAAGGTTCACATTTAGAAAGTGGATATTTAGTTGATATAAAGATATGTGATAGAGAATTTAATATGTTTGTTAGTGATAATGAGGAAACAAAAGAAAGCAGAAAGTATGCAGTATTAGGAGATGACCAATCTGGCAATGTGGTGGTAATAAAAGCATTAAAGAAGCTCACTAAATTTTTAGAAATGGGGATAGATATTGGTTTCTCTAGTAATTCGATAGAGTAGGTGAGGTGATTGCAAAGAGATTTTTATAAGACAGACTTAGAAGTATTGAAATGTAATAGAGTTAAGGGAAATACAGAAAAAGAGTTCAAGAAAAAATTACTATACATAACTATATGTTCTAATGAAAATTATCAAAGACAGTCAAAAGAATTTGATATTGGAGTAGTTAAATTAACACTTAGTGGATTAAGCAATGATTTGTATAAATTTTCGGCTAAAAAGTATAAATTAAGCAAAAGTGTAATTTCAACTTATTTGGCTGAGCTTGTTGATGAAGGACTACTAGAAGTTATACAAAAAGGTAGTAATAGCAATAATTCTGCTAGTTTTTATCGTATAACTACATATAAAAAAAATAGAACTGATATTGAAACTGAAAATAGAACTCAAAATAGAACTGATAAACAAAGTGATTTCAACGGTTTGAACGATAACACTAGAACTGATATTGAAACTGATATTAAAACTGAAATCCGGAACTCTAAAAAAGAATTAATAAAAAGAATTAATAAAAATATATATAGTGAATCTAGCGAAACAATTTGGAAATTATATCCACATAAGAAAAATAAAGCTAAAGCCATGCAAAAAATACCTAAGCTTATAAGTGAATATGGATATGAGCAAATAGAAAAGTGCATTAAAAGATATATAGACTATGTAGAAAGCGAAAGAAAGAATGGATTTAAGGATTTAAAATTTCAAGGTGGAGATAGGTTCTTTGGAACTACATACGTAGATTATTTAGATGAAAATTATGAAGAATCATCACATGATCCAGTGGAAGAACCTAAGGGGAAAGTACTAGATTTTAAAATAGGTGGAGAGTGAATATAAGTGAATAATATACATAACACACAAGCAGAGCAAACCATATTAGGAGCTATATTACTAGATAAAAACATAATATATGAAGTTGAAAGCTTATCTAGTAATGTTTTTTATAACGAAGCTCATAGGATTATATTCAACAGAATGTTAGAACTACATAAAAAAGGGGTGGTTATTGATATAATCA
>NZ_JAGHFM010000002.1 GCF_017888745.1 Terrisporobacter sp.
ATTAAGATGTTTATATTTGTAGATATTTAAATAATCAAATATAATATATTTTATAATAAAGTTCATTATAAATTCACATATATGTAGTAATATAAAGGTAAAAAGAAATTTTTGAAGAAAAATAGGAGTGATTAAATGGATACATCAATCTTAGTTATAGAAGATGATTCAAATATACAAGAACTTATAGTAGAGTTTTTAAAAGCAGAAGGATATAATGTTGATTATGCAAGTGATGGTCTAGAAGGTATCCAAAGTTTTAAAAAAAAGGAATACGACTTAATATTACTAGATGTAATGATGCCAAACATTGATGGTTTTTCAGTTTGTAAAATGATAAGACAAACTTCTAATGTACCAATTATATTTTTAACAGCTTTAAATGAAGAAAGTGATGAATTAAAAGGATTTAATTTAGAATGTGATGATTATATTACCAAGCCTTTTTCATTTAGTTTGTTAATGCAAAGGGTAAAAGCAGTACTTAGAAGAGGTAAAAATAATGTAAATAGTAATGTATTAGGTTTTGATAAATTAAAATTGGACTTAAATACATATTCTTTAGAACTTGATGATAGGCATATAGAATTAACTTTAAAAGAATTTAATATTTTAAAGACACTAATAGAAAAATATCCTCAAGTGATAACTAGAGAAAGTTTATTAGATTCTATATGGGGATATGATTATTATGGTGACACTAGAATTGTAGATGCTCACATAAAAAATATTAGGAAAAAGATAAGTTTACCATATATAAAAACAGTTAAAGGGATAGGATACACACTTGAAAAAGATATCGAAGTTTTGGAATAACTTAAATATTAAATATAAACTATTTACAATAACTTCAGGACTTCTTTTATTTTTAGCTTTCATAATCTATTTAACTTTGTACTTTTTTATGCCAGCATATTATCATCAATATAAAATAAAATCTTTACAAGATAGTGTAGAATCAATAGTTGAAGATTCCAGGTTTTATGATTTAGAAGAACTTCAAGGAAGGCTATATTTTTTAGGGAAAAAACAAAATGTTGCTATAATTCTAACTGATAATAGAGGGTATATTGTTTTTGGAAAGAATCAGCAACATATAACTAATAAGTACAACAAAGATATACCTTCCTATAATCAAACTAAAGAATATAATATAAAGGCTATAATCAATCTAAAAGATAATAATGAAACCTATCACTTAGAAATTGCTATGCCTCTCCAGCCAATTGATGAAGCTAATACAGTGCTAAGAAATATAATGCCTTTGATAATAGTTTCTGCATTTTTGATAGCCTTATTGGGAGCATATATTTATTCAAATACTATAACGAAGCCTTTAATTGAGATTATTAATAAAGAGAGAGAAGAAGAAAAAAAGAGAAAAGAATTTATAGCTACAATTTCCCATGAGCTTAAAACTCCTATTACAATAATAAGTGGTCAACTTGAGGGGATGATATATAATGTGGGAAAATATAAAGATAGAGAAACTTACTTAAAAAAATCTTATGAAGCAACACAAGAGCTAAAGTTCTTAGTAAATGAAATGATGGAAATATCTAAAAGAGAAATATTGGAAAAAGATCTTTTAATTGAAAGTATAGATTTTACACATTTATTAAATACATTATTAAATAGACAAAATTTCTTGTTAGAAGAAAAAAAGCTTGAACTAAGTTGTAAAATTGAAAAAAATCTAGTTATAAAAGCGGATAAGGATAAAATAACAAAAGCTTTAAATAACTTAATAAATAATGCAATAAAATATTCTCCTGAAAATGAGAAAATAATAATTAAAGCTTACAAATCTAAAACTACTAAAAGAATTATTTTTGATATTGAAAACACAGGTGTTACTATTGAAAATAAATATTTAAAAGAAATTTTTAACCCTTTTTATAGAATTGAAAAATCAAGGAATAGAAAAACTGGTGGAAGTGGATTGGGACTTTATATAGTAAGTGAAATTTTAAAAAGTCATAATCTACAATACAAGATGGAAAGTAAAAAAAATTCAGTCTCTTTTATAATTTATTTTTCGTAAATAATTTTCATAAATAAGTAGAAAATAATCCTAAGAATAAATTTAGGAGGAATAATCAAAATGAAAAGTATGAAAGAAGAAATGAAAGATTTAAAAGATGACGTTATGAAAGGTATGGATATAGTAAGTAATGGTGTTAAGCATATGGCTGGTGGAATAGGTCATGCTGCTGAAAAAGTAGGACATGTTATGAAGCATACAGCTGAAGATTTAAAAGATGATGTCAAAGACATGGCTATAGATGCAGGACAAATAGCAGGAGATATGAAAGATAGAATGGAAGAATCAAAACTTACAAAAAATATGAAAAAATAAATGAAAAAAGAAGAGAAATAGAATAGAAAGGCCTACATTTTAAGTAGGTCTTTTTAATTTATATCTGATTTTTATTAATATACGAGTAGAATGAAGGTTAATTGTACTGATACAATGCTATTATATTTTAACAATGAATGATTATTTACATAATTTGTACTATAATTATAAACAAATAAATGAAGACTAGAGGAGGAGAAAACTATGGAAAATGCTAAAAAAGAAAAGTCTAATATTTCATTTAAGACAAGAACATTAGTTAGTTCTGCTTTATTTGCAGCACTTATTTGTTTGACAACAGCATACTTTTTACGTATTCCAGTGGGGGGAAATGGTGGATTTATGCATGTTGGTGATACTTTTATATACTTAGCAGCTGTATTACTACCTACACCTTATGCAGCTTTTGCAGCAGCTATTGGTGCAGGATTTGCTGATATCTTATCTGGTGCTGCTCATTGGGTATGGGCTACTATAATTATAAAACCCATATTGGTATTATTTTTTACAAATAAAAGTGAAAAAATTATTAATACTAGAAATGTTTTAGCAGGAATTATAGCAGGAATAGTAGGAACTGTATTATATATGATAGCAGATGGAATTATGATGGGAAATATTTTAGCAGGTTTTATAATGACTTTAGTAGGATTAGTACAGCCTGTAGGAAGTTTTATACTATTTATAACAATAGGTGTAGTTTTTGATAAACTAAAAATAAAAGAGATTATAAAAAATAAATAATGATATTATTTTGGGAGGATAGATATGACAATACTATATCCAATAGGAGATAGCCTTTATGTTAATATTACAAATCAATGTCCATGTAGATGTGTATTTTGTATAAGAATGGAAACAGATCATGTGGGGAATAGTGGAAGTTTATGGTTAGATCATGAACCTAGTATTGAAGAAGTAAAGGAAGAGTTTAAAAAGTTTAACATAGATGATTATAAAGAGATAGTATTTTGTGGATATGGAGAACCTTTAGTTAGGTTAAATGAAATTATAGAAATATCTAATTTTATAAAGAGTATATCAAATATAAAAATAAGAATAAACACAAATGGTTTAGCTGATTTGATTCATAATAAAGATACAGCTGTTCTTTTAAAAGATAGTATTGATGCCGTATCAATAAGTTTAAATGCTCCAGATAAAAAAAGATACTATGAAGTGACTAGACCAAAATTTGGTGAAAAATCTTTTGATGCATTATTAAAATTTGCTAGCCAGTGTAAAAAGTATCTAAAAGATGTTAGTTTTTCAGTAGTAGATGAAATAAGTGATGAAGAGATTGACAATGCAAAAAAATTAGCCAAAGATATGGATATACCTCTTAGAGTGAGACATAAACAATAATTATAAAAAGAGCTTATTAATTTTAATAGGTTCTTTTTTTTATGACTAAAATGTATAATTTAAGCATATTATTTAAAAAATATTACGAATAAAAATTAAAATGATGAAAAAATAATTCGTATCTATTGACAATGGATAACAAATATCTTAAAATTAAATTCGTCAGGTGGTATTTTATAGAATGTATTAAAGAAATAAAATTGAAATAAAATACTTATTAGGAATTATTAATTAAACTATTTATTTTATTATGGAGGGGTGTTTATTTATGCAGATAACACAAAATGAATCAATTACAATGCAAAAATTGTTCCCTATATTAGAGAACAAAAATGTAAACATGAAAAAAGAAATAATGGCTGGGGTTACAACATTTTTAACAATGGCATACATAATTGCTGTTAACCCAAGTATATTATCAGAAGCAGGAATGCCAGCAGGAGCATTAGTAACAGGAACTTGTTTAGCTGCTGCTATAGGATGTTTTCTTATGGGTATATTATCAAATTTACCATTTGCACTAGCTTCAGGTATGGGGCTTAATGCTTACTTTGCCTATACAGTGGTTATAGGTATGGGAGTTAGTTGGGAAATAGCTTTAACAGCAGTATTTTTTGAGGGTATAATATTTATAATTTTATCTTTATTCAAAGTTCGTGAAGCAGTTGTTAATGCAATACCAAAAAATATGAAGTTAGCAGTTTCAGGTGGTATTGGTTTCTTCATAGCAATAATAGGATTTATAAATTCTGGTTTAGTGGTGAACAATGACTCAACATTAATTTCAATGGGTCACTTTACTCCAGCAGTTATAGTGACTTTAATAGGTGTGGTTATAATAGCTGCTTTATCTAAGAAAAATGTAAAGGGTTCTATATTGATAGGAATAGTAGTTTCTTCTGTATTAGCTTGGGGATATGCATTACTAGATCCAGCAAAAGCAGCAGAATTAGGAATATACTTGCCAAGTGGAGTATTTAAATTTGAAAGTATAGCTCCAATTGCAGGAAAACTAGATTTTTCTTATGCTTTAAATCCAGCCAATTTAGCTAACTTTTTATTAGTTGTTTGTACGTTCTTATTCGTAGATTTCTTTGACACAGTGGGAACTATAGTTGGTGTTTGCTCTAAAGCTAATATGATAGACGAGGATGGTAATGTTCCTAATGTTGGTAGAGCTCTACTTGCAGACGCTTTTGCAACTACAATAGGAGCAGGTCTTGGGGTATCAACAGTTACTACTTATGTTGAAAGCTCAACAGGCGTTTTAGAAGGTGGTAGAACGGGATATACTGCTATAACAACAGGAGTATTATTCTTAGTAGCAATGTTCTTATCTCCAATATTTATAGCAATACCTTCTTGTGCAACTGCACCAGCTTTAATATATGTTGGTTATTTAATGTTAACTTCAGTTAAAGATATAGATTTTGATGATATAACTGAAGGTGTGCCAGCATTTATAACAATAGGATGTATGGCATTTACTTACTCAATAGGTGATGGTTTAACTCTTGGAGTTTTATCATATGTTGTAATTAATTTATTATATAATTTAATTGTGCCAAAAGAAGAAAGAAAAAAAGTTTCAGTAGTAATGATTATTTTAGCAATCTTATTTGTGCTAAAGTTAATGTTATTATAAATTTATTTAATTAACTTTTTAATACAAAGTCTTGTAGTTGTCAAATATAAATATTTCTTAGGAAAATAAATAAAGATATATACACTTGAATTAATGGGTATTACTAACTATTTTATAGCAGTGATACCCATTAATTATGGAACATAGTTGCGTATACAACTAAAACACAGCGAAAATGTATATTGAATAATAGTTAGTTCTATGTTCCAAGCTTTAGGAAAGGGAAGATTAAGTTTAATTGTTTCAGTATTTAAGGTAGCTTGTAGTATTACTTACAGTGGCTTATTTATTATTTGAGCCTGATAATTTAAACTTTGTATAGTTGGCATTTCTGATTGCAGAATTATCTTCTGTAGTATTAAGCTTTGCTGGATTTAGATATGTTTATAAAAAAGAAATAAAACCGCTGGAGTTAGATGTAAATCAATCTCAGGAAAAGATGAAATTATACTATAAAGATAGACAGCTAGATAAGAACATAGAAAAAATAAGTCTATAATGGAATTTATTACAAAAAACTAGAAAACAAGGAGTGCCTCGATATGAAATCATAAGTGGCAACTCCTTTTTTGTATTAAATAAACTTAAAAATTAATTAAGTATATATTTTTATGGAGAAACTATATAAAGTATTTTTCTAAAAATCATATTTAAAAAGTAAAAATAATTTAAAACTTGAATATTGTGGTATAATAAGTATGGAAAAGTTCAAATAGAACATATTTAAAAAATGTTGATTTAATAATTAATATTTAATTAATCGTATATAAGAAAAGGAAATATGATAGAAGGAGACAATATGAGAAAGGTAGAATTATTAGCCCCCGCTGGGGATTTAGAAAAATTAAAAATTGCATTTACTTATGGAGCTGATGCAGTCTATATAGGTGGAGAAATATTTGGAATGAGATCAGCTGCTAAAAATTTTACTAAAGAAAATATGATAGAAGGTGTAGAGTTTGCTCACGAAAGAGGAAAAAAAGTATTTGTTACTTGTAATATAATTCCAAGAAGTGAAGACTTAGAAATCCTTAGAGACTATTTACTAGAGCTTCAAGAAATAGGTGTTGATGCTGTAATAGTTTCAGATCCAGGAACTTTTAAAGTAGTTAAAGAAACTATACCTAATATGGAAATACACATAAGTACTCAAGCAAGTACAACAAATCATATAGCTGCAAATTTCTGGTATAACCAAGGTGCGCAAAGAATAGTTACAGCTAGAGAGTTATCTTTTGCCGAGACTAAAGAAATTAGAGAGCATGTACCAGCAGATATGGATATAGAAGCATTTGTACATGGTGCTATGTGTATGTCATATTCAGGAAAATGTACAATTAGTAATTATACAACAGGAAGAGATGCTAATAAAGGTTCTTGTGCTCAATCTTGTAGATGGAAATATACACTGATGGAAGAAAAAGATGGTGAATACACTCCGGTTATAGAAGATATAGATCCAGAGTTCTTCTTTAATACAAAAGATTTATGTATGATAGAATATATACCACAAATTTTTGAAAGTGGTATAACATCTTTAAAAATAGAAGGTAGAATGAAAACAGCATACTATGTTGCCACTACTGTTAGAGCATATAGAATGGCTATAGATGCTTACTACGAAGATCCAGAAACCTGGAAGTTCAATCCTATGTGGTTAGAAAAACTTAAAAAAGGAAGTCACAGAGACTATTCAACAGG
>NZ_JAGHFM010000363.1 GCF_017888745.1 Terrisporobacter sp.
ATTATGATGTTCTTTTCTCTTTATTATATATTTTATATATCATATTTTTACCTTTGATTTTATGTTTTTAAAATATTTCTCATAGTTCTTACTTTAATTTATTTCCTATTTCCTAAGAAATATTTTATATTAATAAATATTTTACTTTTAATCAAATAAATACGCTAATTATTCTTTTTTTATTTATTACAACTAAAATAAAGCCATAGCTTATTCACCATGACTTTATCAAAACACTATCTTTTTTTCTTTTTACTTTTCTTTTTCTTATGATTACTTTTATTTGCATAAGGATCTTTTATCTTTTCAGTTCCAGGTGGCTCCACATTTTTGTAAATATTTTTAAATCCTTTATAAGCTACTCCCAATCCAAAAAATCCTAAACACAGTATTAATGGAGAAAGTACTTTAACTAAAAATAAACTAGCTATAAAAACTAAAAATCCTACAGTACTAACATAAACATTTATCTTACGCCATCTTTCCATGCTAAGACCTCCATAATAAACAAGTATCACCTCTAATACTTCTATATTACTTAGCATAAAACCTTCTTTTATCTTGAGGTAATTAAATTTCTTTCTATAATTACTGCAATTATGCTTTCATATTTGAATGAAGCTGGTAAAACTTTTTTTATTACATTTAAGTTATCACTTTTTACTTCTTCCATAGCTTTTAAAATCATTTCTTTTTCAAATTCACTATAAAAATCTTCTATATTCAACTCAAAAGTTAATTCATTATTTTCTAAAATATAATTATTTATATAAGTTAGTAATGTTGAAACAGATACTTCTACTTCTATTGCCACTTCACTTATGCTCTTCCCTTGATTTAATAAATCCAGAGCTATTTCATTATTTTTTCTATTATCATTGTCTAAGATAACTTTTAATTTTTTCTTTTCTTTCCAAATATTATTTATTTTGCTTTCTTCTAGATATTCTTTTACTAAATTTAGTATATCTTCTCCATATTTCTTAATTTTAACTGGACCAACACCTGTAATATCCTTTAATTGCTCTTCATTTATAGGATATCTACCACTTATTTCTTTTAAAGTATTTTTAGATAAAATTTTATAAGGAATAATTTTTTCCTTTTTAGCATAAAAACTCCTTAATTCTTTTAATCTATTATATAGTTCTTTATTTGTGTTAACATACATAAACTCATTATCTAACATATCTTCATTTTTTATAACGTTTTTCGATATATTATTTTCTTTTATAAAGGTTTCTATTTTATCTTCAAATATCTTTCCATAATTATTATATTTCATCTCTCCTATTCCAGAGATATTTAACATTTCTTCCTTCGTAGTTGGATAAGTTTTACACATTTGAATCAATGCAGTATCCGAGAGTACCATATATGGGGCTATATGATTTTCTTTTGCTATATTTAATCTAGTTTCTTTAAGAATTTCAAATAATGGATTTTCATTTTTATTATTATTTTCCATTTTTATTTCATTAAATTCAACTTTTAAATTTCCCTTTATTATTTCTTTTGATTGATTATTAACCCTTACAGTTGCAAAGGATGAATTATAACTCATACTTTCCACCATATCCAAATATCCATGAGAGATTAAAGTATTTATAAAAATTTTTAAGTCATCACTTTTATAATTTTTCATAATTCCGTAAGTAGATAAATTATTAAATCCTAACTCTAAAACTCTTTTATTTTTAGAACCTCTTAAAACATCTACTATCATATTTATTCCAAAACTTCTTTTCATTCTTACAATACAAGAAATAACCTTCATAGCATCTTCAGTCTTATCAACTTTTATACTATCATCTAAGCAGTTGCTACAATTATTACAATTATCTTTGTATTCTTCTCCAAAGTAATTCAATATACTTTTCCTATAACAGTCATTACTATAAACTAAATCAATCATTTGTTGTAATTTATTATATTGATTTGCTTTTCGATCTAAGTTTTGAATGGAAGAATCTATAAGTAATTTTTGTGTTGTTATATCTTGAGGTGAAAATAATAAAGTACATTCACTTTTTTCACCATCTCTACCTGCTCTACCTATCTCTTGATAGTAGTTTTCTATACTTTGAGGCATATTATAGTGAATTATCCATCTTATATTACTTTTATCTATTCCCATACCAAAAGCATTCGTAGCAATCATAATACTTATATCATCATTTACAAATCCCTCTTGATTTATTTTTCTTTCTTCATTTGAAAGGCCGCCATGATATTTTGATACAGAATAATTTCTTTTTCTTAAACTTTCATAAATTACTTCCACAGATTTTCTTGTTGCTGCATAAATGATACCACTGCTATTTTTATTTTTTTCTATGTAGTTTAGTAAATACTGATTTCTGTTACAGTTTTTGATTATATTAATATTTAAATTATCTCTATCAAAACCTGTAATATAAGTATCAAAATTACTAAGTTTTAAATTTTTTATAATATCTTCTTTCACTATTTGTGATGCTGTTGCTGTAAAAGCAGATATTATAGGCCTTCTATCTAGTCTTTCTATAAATCCACATATTTTAGTATAACTTGGTCTAAAATCATGTCCCCATTGAGATATACAATGTGCTTCATCTATAGATATTTGACTTATATTCAAATCTTTAATTGTATTTATAAAATCAAAGTTATCTAATCTTTCTGGTGCTATATATATTATCTTATATTTATTTTCTTTGATATCATTTAAAATCTCACTTATTTTATTTTCACCTAAAGAACTATTAATATATGCAGCATTTATGTTCATAGCCTTTAATGTATCTACTTGATCCTTCATTAAAGATATTAAAGGAGAAACAACCAATGTAATACCATCTAAAATTAAGGCTGGTATTTGATAACAAATTGATTTACCTCCTCCAGTTGGCATTATAGCCAATACATCTTTTTTATTTAAAATAGAATTTATTATATTCTCTTGGCCAGGTCTAAAATTTTTATATCCAAAATATTTTTCCAATATTTCTATAGGTTTATTATACATATTTTCTCTCCTATATCCGAACTTGTGTTTCATATAATTATATCCTAAATCTAGCCATTAATACAAGTTGTAATCAATATTTTACTTTCTTTGAGATTAAATTGTTTTTATATATATCTCTATTAAAAATTATATTATTTTATTTTTATTAACCAATTATTTTAAATTGTGTTAATATTATGTAGTAAATTTATATTTTCAAGTTATGGAGGTAATTTTATGAATACTCAGTTAATATCTATTCTTATTTTTTTAGTTGTGATACTTTCCATAGTCACTGAAAAAATCGATAGAACTGTTGCCGCAATTAGCGGGGCTGTATTAATGATTCTTACAAATGTTTTAACACTCGAAGAAGGTATTTCTCATATCGACTTTAATACTATAGGTGTATTAATCGGTATGATGATTGTTGTATCAGTAGTAAAAAATTCCGGATTGTTCGAATATATTGCAATATTTACTGCAAAAAAATCAAAGGGCGATCCTTGGAAAGTAATGGTTTCTTTTATGGTAATAACTGCTCTTTTATCAGCTTTTTTAGATAATGTTACTACTGTATTACTTATAGGTCCAATGACTATTGTTATATGTCAAATACTTAAAATTAATCCTGTTCCATTTTTAATAACACAAATAATAGCTTCAAATGTGGGTGGAACTTCAACATTAATAGGCGATCCACCAAATATTATGATTGGTAGTTCAGCTAATTTAAGCTTTACAGATTTCATAGTAAACTTAGGTCCTATAGTTATTATAATACTTATATTTGTAATATATTGTTTTAAATTTATATACAAAAATAGTTTAATAAGTGGTTGTAGTGAAGATGTAATTAATAAACTTGATGAAGAAAAAGCAATACAAGATAAGCCTTTATTAATAAAAAGTCTTATCGTATTATTTTTGATACTATTAGGATTTATATTCCATAGCAAAATTCAAGTAGAATCATCAATTGTAGCTCTGACTGGAGCTTGTGTGATGCTTCTGATAGGAAAGCAAGATGTAAATGAAATAATTGACTCAATTGAATGGACTACTATACTATTCTTTGTCGGATTATTTGTAGTGGTTGGTGGTTTATCTCAGTCAGGAGTTATTCATAATATGGCTATGTTTTTAATAGATATTACTAATGGTAATATGACTCTTACAGTTCTTCTTATTTTATGGATATCAGCTATAGTGTCATCTTTCCTTGATAATATTCCTTTTGTAGCCACTTTAATTCCGCTTATTTTAACAATGCAAACTCAAGGAATAGATGTCACTCCACTTTGGTGGGCAACATCTCTTGGAGCATGTTTAGGAGGAAATGGAACATTAATAGGAGCTTCTGCTAATGTGGTTTTAGCTAATATAGGTGAAAAACATGGATATGAAATAACTTTTAAAAAGTATTTTTCTGTAGGTTTCCCAATAATGATACTAACTGTTATTTTATCTACAGTCTATTTATTAATTAGATTTTAATTTAATATTTTTAATATAAATTAGGCAATTATAAATTTAATAAATTCTTAGGTGGTGATTTTATGAGCATTATAGACACGTCTTCTACAAAGGGAGATTCCATAGAAATTTTACTTAGACAAATTGGTGCTTCAAAAATAACAAAAGTAAAAGGTTACTTATATTTTATCAAGTTTAATGTTGATGGAATAGAAATTACTTACACATATAATATAAATCACAAAAATCAGTATTTTCTTCAAAGAATTGAGCCTTATCCTCTTGGGAAAGGTGTTTTTAGCAATGAAATAGAGATAGTATCTTTTATTGAAAAAGATATTAATAAATTCAAAGCTGCTAAGGAATTAATCGATTTTGATAAATTTTTAGATCTTAATCATAAAGTAACAGATTTAACAACTAAACTAGAACATTTATTTTTAAATTATGATGTTTCTTCAATTAATATAGAAAAACTACAAAGTATGCTAGATTCATTTAATGAGGAAGTAAATGTTTTAAGAAAAAATTCAAGAAAAGTTAAATAAAGAAAGAAGAACCATGATATTATTCCTGGTTCTTCTTTTTTATAAATTTATTCTAATTTATAACTTTTAGCTTCTTATTTATTCAAATTATATTATTTAGTGGTTTCCACATCCATGATGATTACAACCATTTAGTGAAGTAAATTCTTCTAACTTATTTTCTTTTAACAATTGTAAATTTTCTTTTATACTAGATTCAACAGCTCTATAAACCTTAGTTCCCATACTATTTAGTTTAGATATAGCCCCAGCTCCTATCCCTCTAACTAAAACCACATCAACCTCTCTTCCTGAAAGAGCTTTTAAAGGTTGACATTTTCCATGTTCATGATTTAAATCACCATTGTCGATAACCTCAATGTTATTTCCTTCTAAATCAAATAATAAAAATTTTGGAGCTGATCCAAAGTGATTGTATGGACTACTCTCTATTCCATTATTCTCTTTTACTGGTATACATATTTTCATTTAAATTTCCTCCCTTTTCTTGCAGCATTTTATATTCCCTTTACAATTAGTGCTGCAACATTGTTTTGTTTTTTCCACATTTTCTAAGCCAATACAGGTATAATTTCCTTCATTTATAAATTTCATAAAAGATATACATTCATTAAATACCTCATCATTAATACAATAAAAAACATAATATCCTTCCTTGTATCCAGTTAAAATATTAGCTTCTTTCAAAATTTTAATATGTTGAGATACTGCTGAATCTGAAATTCCTAAATGTCTAGATATACCTTTTTGACATATAACTTTACTAGAAATTATCATAAGAATTTTTAATCTAGTTTCGTCACTTAAAGCCTTAAAAATCTTCACTAAATTTTCCATGTACAGCCTCTTTTTATTTAAGTAATTACTTAATTAAATTGTAGTAGTCTTAACTAATTCAATCAAGTATTTTATTTAATTTTTTCATAATAATAAATTTATGTAAACTAAGGACTTCATTAGTTGCTTAATTAGTAATACTTTG
>NZ_JAGHFM010000364.1 GCF_017888745.1 Terrisporobacter sp.
GGTGTACTTGACATGCGATTAAATTAAAACTACATTCAAATTAAGGCATGGATAATTAATTTTCATATCCACGCCTTAATAATTTTATCATAGAAAGCTATTTACAGAAAAAAATTCACAGTCTCTCCATAAATATTACTGGTATTCCAAATTTCAGACTGGTAGATTTATCTATCATATTTAATTGTGTTGGAATCCATAGAAATAAGTATATCTTTAATAATAAACATAGACAGTATATTAAATTATAACTATAATATGCAAAAGAGCTTAGTTAATCTAAGCTCTTTTTATATAGTAATATTAAACTAACTATTTACATGTTTTTTAATGAATATTTCCAAATAAATTATATCTCTAAAAATTATCTTAATAAATCTAAAATTTCTTCATCAGATAGGTTCTTTAATATACTTCCATCAGATAAATTTCCATCAATCATGTCATCTATAAGTTTCTTTTTAGTTTCTTGAAGGGCTACTATTTTTTCTTCAATAGTTCCTTTTGCAATTAATTTTATTACTTCAACTACTTGTTTTTGTCCATATCTATGTGCTCTATCACTGGCTTGATTTTCTACAGAAGGATTCCACCATGGATCAAAATGGATTACAGTATTTGCAGATGTTAAATTAAGACCAGTTCCTCCTGCTTTAAGAGATATTAAAAACACTCTTATTTCTTCACTTTTGTTGAAATCATCTACTAACTTGATTCTATCTTCTGATTTTGTAGAACCATCTAGATAATAATATTTTATATTATTTTTATCTAACTTCTTACCTATATTTTTTAGTACTGTAGTAAATTGAGAAAAAACTAAAATTTTATTATTTTCCTCTATATATTCTTTTATAATTTCTAAACAAGCTTCTGTCTTGGCACTCTTTCCCTTATACCCTTCTATGACAACACTTGGATCTAGGCAAAGTTGTCTTAACTTCGTTAAATAAGAAAATACAGTTATTTTATTTTTTATATCTTTCTTCTCTTTTAACTTTTGTTTTACATCTTCCACATAAATACCATAAACATTCTTTTGTGATTTTCCCATCTCTACTAAAAACTGTCTTTCTATTTTATCTGGAAGCTCTTTAATAACTTGTTTCTTAGTTCTTCTCAAAATAAAAGGTCTAATCATTCTTTTTAAATTTTCTATTTGTGTTTCATCTTTTATAAAAACTGCATTAAATTTAGTTAAATTATATAAGTATCCTGGCATAATAAAATCAAAAATAGACCATAGTTCTAGTAAATTGTTTTCTATAGGTGTGCCTGTGAGAGCAAATTTATTTTTTGCATGTATAGCCTTTACCGCATTAGTGCTAGCTGCTAAAGGATTTTTAATATTTTGAGCCTCATCTATTATACAGTAATCAAAATTTATTTTTTCATAATTTTCTAAATCATTTCTAAGAGATCCATAAGTAGTAAGCACTACATCATAGTCATCAATATCTTTAATCACAGTAGTCCTATCTTTTTTAATCCCATGAGCTATTCCTACTTTTATCGTAGGTGCAAACTTTTCAAATTCATTTTTCCAGTTATGAATTAATGATGTCGGTGTTATAATAAGGCTTTTCTTATTGTTTTTAGTTAATAGGAAACTTATTGTTTGAATAGTTTTTCCAAGTCCCATTTCATCTGCTAAAATTCCACCAAAACCTAAGTAATCTAAAGTTTCAAACCAATTTAAAGAACTTAATTGATAATCTCTTAATTCTGCTTTTAACTCTTTTGGAACTTCAACTACTAGTTTATCAATATTTTTAAAACGTTCTACTATATTTTTAGTATTTTCCATACCATCTATAAAAGGTAATTTCTTTTCAGTTAATAAATCATCTATAAATAAAGCCTTACTCGAGTGTATTTTCATATTTTTTATATTATCTGTAAAACCTAAGCTTTCCATAAGCTTAAATATTTCTCTAGTTTCTACATCTTCTAAATTAACAAAATTACCATTTTTTAATTTATAAAACCTTTTTTTAATTTTAAAAGCATTAATTATATTTTTATATTCTTCTTCATCTACGCCTTCTATCTTAAAATTAAAGTCAAGATAATGATTTATTTCTTCACCTAAATTAATTCTAAATGCTGAAGATGTATAAACTTTTCTTTCTTTTAATCTATCAGAATAATAAACTTCACCTATATATTTTAAACGATTAATTTCCTTGTTTAAAAAATCATAAAGTTGATTGTCATTTCCTTTAAATATATACTTATTATTTTCCTCTTCAAAATAATTAGTATATAATCTATAAATAGCCTCTTGCTCTTTATGAATATCTCTTATTATAAACTTTCCTTCATCTTCTCCTTCATAATAAAATTTAAGATTACAAGTTATTTTACTATCTTCTAAATCAAAGTAATATTTTATTTGCAAATCTCTTGAAGTATTTTCTTCTATTCTCTCATCAATAGATACTATTTCGCATATCTCCTCAACTTTTGGTATTATATCTGTAAGTACACTAGTGACTTCATTTTTTTCAAATGATATTTCTTTAAACTCATTTAAAACTGAAAATAACTTTTTATAGTAAATCCCATTTTCACTAGTTAAGAGGTAAATATCTCCCTTATAAAATACAACATCTCCTTTTACAGATAAAGGATAGGGAGGAGGCTCTTTGCTTTTTAGAAATACTTCTTCATCATTCATCTCTAAATCTATTTTTATAGGTAATTGTCCACTAATTACTCTTGGATTATGATATAAATTCCTAAACTTGAAGTCAAAATCTCTATATTGTAAAGATTCAAATAATCTTCTAACACTAGATCCTTTTACACTCATATACCTAGCATCTTTTGTAAAAGCATTATGTGAAAGACTCATTCCATACTCTTCTATCATTTCAACTATTTTTTTATCTTCATCGTCAAAATAGTTATTTATAGGGTTGTAAGAAAAATCTACACCATAAATTATATCTTTTGAATTTATTCTAGCAAAAGCAAAATCCCTTAAATTTTTCATTGCATACATTTTTTCTATTCCTATTTTAAAATCACAACTTAAAGTAGAGTCTCCAACAAACTCTACCCTTACATCTAAATCAACTTTTTCCTTAGGTTTACTTTTAAAATAGTCTAGTAAATCTTTATTTATAAAACTTTTACTTCTTTTAATTTTGTTATTATTTTTTACAAAAACTGTTGTTTGCTTTAAATTGCTTATTACATCAGATTTTAATAAGTTTATAACATACAAAGTAGCAGATACCATATGTTTACAAATTGCTATTTGACCAGCTTTACTTCTTTTTATACAATCTTCACATTCACACAGAGCACTTATAACTTCTTCATTTTCTAAATCTATTTTTATAGTAGAACCATAAGATTTATTTTGACTTTCGGATGCTACTTGAGCATCTATAGTTAAAATTCTTTTTTCATTTGTATATCTTACTTCCTCTACATAACCCTCATTATAATTTTCATTACCTCTTTTATATCTTTTTGAGTCTGTATTATTAATTAATATATTATTTACAATTTTAAAGTCCATTACATCACCTGCTTTTTTAGCTTATAAGATTTATTATATAACTGTTGAATATTTACTTCAATGTTTAAAATATGATAATACATTTAAAAATTATTCTGACTACTAGAACAAATTATTGAAATAATAAAATATATAATACTTAAAAGGAGTGATAAATATGTCTAATGAAGATACTATTGGACTTTTAAAAGAATGTGATGCTGGAGTTAAGATGGGAATTGAAAGTGTTGAAATGGTCTTAGATAAAGTAAATGCCGAACAACTTTTTTCTATATTAGAAAAATACTTAGATGATAATAAAAAATTAGAAAATAAAATTAATTTTGAATTAAATAAATTTAAAGACAATGAAAAAGATCCTAGCTCAATAGCCAAATCAATGTCATGGCTAAAAATAAATTTTAAATTAGTAAAAGGTGAGCATGATAAAGTAATTGCTGATTTAATGACAGATGGATGCAACATGGGAATAAAATCAATCTCTAAATATTTAAATCAATATTCTTCTGCTATGAAAGATATCAAAGGATTATGTTATGATTTGATCGAAATCCAAGAAAAATTCGCAAAAGATTTAAGAAAATTTTTATAAACTTCTCTCATGATTAAAGAGCAAGTATATATATGGACTTGCTCTTTTTAATAGAATTATATTACTATATTAAAAAGTAAAAATTTTTGTGGTAATTTTTATAAAA
>NZ_JAGHFM010000365.1 GCF_017888745.1 Terrisporobacter sp.
ACTTCTGGTTTTCTATTATTTAATACACAATCAACAAACTCCTTAACTTCTGATAAATATGCATCTTCAAATCTTTCTAAGAATCCGCAAGCACACTCTTTGTTTACACCCCTATCATCAAACACTGTAACTAAATTTTTATCTGGTGTAGTCCCTATTCTTAAAGATCCTTTAGTTCCTATTATCTCAGTTTCTATATGGTATCCATGAGCACAGTTTCTTCCTGCAACAAATATACCCATACCTCCATTTTTGAATTTAGCCATAGCTGCACCTGTTTCAGCATCATTTAATTCATTGAATTCTGGGTATTCATAAGCTCCACCTATTGCCCATACTTTTTCAACTTCACTTCCCATATACCATCTAGCTAAATCTATATCATGTATAGCCATATCTAAGAATAGTCCACCACTATAGTTACTCTTAGCAAATTTTAAGAAGCTTTCCATAGCTGGAGCTGGATCTAGTCCATAGCATCTTACTAATACAGGATTTCCTATATAACCTTCTTCTATTTTTTTCTTAGCATATGCATAAGATTTATCATATCTTCTCATAAACCCTAACATAAATATTTTATCCTGGTGAGAATTTACTGCTTCCTTCGCTCTTATTGCATCTTCTAAATAAAGTCCTAATGGTTTTTCACTAAATACATGAAATCCTGCATCTAGAGCTTTTTCTATTTGTTCACAGTGATAGCCTGATGAAGAGGCTATAAATATTGCATCTAATTCTTTATTTTTTAACATTTCATCATAATCAGTATATCCATATTTTATTCCCCATGATTCTTGAGCTTCTTTAACTTCACTTTCAACTACTGAGCAGACTGCTACAAGCTCTGCGTTTGGTATTTTAAATGCTATGTTTTCAGCATGAGTTTTTCCTAGTCTTCCAAGTCCTACTATTCCGAATTTAACTATATTTTTTCCCATATAAAATTCCCCCAAATGTTAAATTTAATTATATGATACCTTTAGTTTTCAATCCGCAACCTTGCTTAATGAAAATACTAGATCTATTAACTATAAAAATTATTATTTAAAATAGTAATATAACTACATATGGTATAGTCAACAATTTCGTAAACGTTTTCCAAAACTTCATTAATTTGCATTACTTATATTAATATATCTAAGAATTAACATCATCCTCTGATACATTTACCATGTAGAATAAGTATTCATAAATGCTTATTCTACATGTTATTATATACTCAGCCTTAATTTTACTTTATTTATTGTCCTATTTTTTCACTTATATATTTTCTTGCTTTAACAGCATACTCAAATGGATTTGCAATAGCAGGATCTTGTTCTGCTTCTACTAATAGCCATCCTTCGTAGTTATTTTCAGCTAATACTTTAAATAATGGTTCAAAATCTATATCTCCGTCTCCTGGTACAGTGAAAGCTCCTAATCTAACACCTTTTAAGAAGCTTAATTTTTCTTCTTTTACTTTATTTACTATACTTGATCTTATATCTTTTAAATGAACATGTTTAACTCTATTTACATATTTAGTTAATACTTCTAAAGCATTTTCACCTGAGTATACTAAGTGACCGCTATCAAATAATAAGTATACTAAGCTTTCATCTGTCATTTCCATTAATTTATCTATTTCTTCAGTAGTTTGAACAACAGTACCCATATGATGATGGTATACTAATTTCATATCTTTTTCAGCTGCTAAAGCACCCAATTTATTTAACCCTTCGGCTAAAATTTTCCACTCTTCTTCATTCATTACATATTTTCCATCAAATACAGGAGTTTCCATTTGACCTTGTATACTATGACCTTGTTCTGAAACTACTACTACTTTTGCTCCCATTTCATGTAGAAAATCTCTGTGCTCTATAAATGCTTTTGCAGTTTCTTCATATGGCTTAGTAGTTAAGAAAGAACTAAACCAAGCACTTGCTATTTGCATATTTCTAAGTTCAAGAGCTTTTTTAAGAACTTTTGTATCTCTTGGATATTTGTTTCCAACTTCACTTCCAGTAAATCCAGCCAAAGCCATTTCACTTATGCATTGTTCAAATGTATTTTCTTTTCCTAAGTCTGGCATATCATCATTTGTCCAAGCTATTGGAGCTATTCCCAATTTTACTTTATCTTTGTTAAACATGTAATTTCCCCCTATTTATATAAATTATTTATTAATATAGTTAAATTAATGATTTTTCTACTTCATCTACTGATATTTCGCTAGTTTTTACTGGTCTTTGTTCTTTTAAAGATTTTTGAGCTGCAAGTCCTATTAATACTGGACTTAATCCATCCACTACATTTACAGGTACTTCTGTATCATTTACTATAGCATTTACAAATTGATTAATCTCATTTGCATATGCCATCATATATCTTTGTAAGAAGAAATAAAGTGGTTTTTCACCTGTTACTCCATCTTTATTACTTATTATTGCAGTTGAATTTGTATCATTTCCTACTTGTACACAGCCTTTAGATCCAAAGACTTCCGCTCTTTGATCATATCCATAACAAGCTTCTCTAGAATTATCTATCACAGCTAAAGCTCCATTAGCTAATTTCATAGTTATTATTGCTGTATCTATATCTCCAGCATTTCCTATTTCCTCATTTACAAGTACAGCTCCCATAGCATATACTTCTTCTACCTCACTACCTGATAAGAATCTAACCATATCAAAGTCATGTATAGTCATATCTAAGAACATTCCTCCAGATACTTTTACATAGCTTACTGGTGGTGCTTCTGGATCTCTAGAAGTTATTTTAATTATATTTATATCTCCTATTTTTCCAGATTGAACAGCTTCTCTAGCTGCCATAAAGTTATGGTCAAATCTTCTATTAAATCCAACTTGGAATTTTACATTTGAATTTTCAAGTTCTTTCATTACATCTTTTATTTTTTCTATATCATGATCAATTGGCTTTTCACAGAATACGTGTTTACCTGCTCTTATAGCCTCTATTGATATTGGTGAATGAGTATCTGTTGATGTACATATTAAAACTGCATCTATTTCTTTATCATTTAGTATTTTGTTGTAATCATCATATACTTCATCAATTCCCATTTCTTTTGCCCAAGCTAATGTTTCATCATCTAATATGAAGTTATATATAGATTTTATTCTTGCTCCTTTTACATACTTAGATATACTTTCTCCATGAACCTTCCCTATTCTTCCTGCACCAATAAGACCTATATTTATCATTTTTTATACCCCCTGATTTTTAATATTTTATAATTGAATTTTAATATTTTCTTGCTTCTTTTAAATTTATTTCTTTTTCTTCAAAAGCTTTATTAACACTTTCTTTTTGGGCTACCCCAGCTATACCTACATGCCACCATGCATCATATCCATGAGTCATAGTTTTTGGAAGTACCTTAATATCTATTAAAGTTGATACATTTTGTTTTTTAGCATCTTCCAAAGCATATTTTAATTCTTCCCCTGTTTTTACTGTATATGTTTTAGCTCCATACCCACTGGCAATTTTAGCAAAATCTATAGCCATAAAATCACCATCTAATTTATTTGTTTCTTCATTTCTGTATCTGAATTCTGTACATAAACTTCCTATTCCGTTGCCCATTTGAAGATTGTTTATACATCCAAATCCAGAATTATCAAATAATAATAAATTTATTTTTTGTTTTTCTTGTATAGCTGTTACAAATTCTGAATGAAGCATTTGGAAACTTCCATCTCCAACCATTGCATAAACTTCTTTATCTGGACAAGCTAATTTTGCTCCAAGAGTCGCTGCTATTTCATAACCCATACAAGAATAACCGTATTCCATATGATAGGCATCTTTTTCATCAGTTTGCCACATTCTTTGTAAATCTCCAGGTAAACTACCTGCAGATCCTACTATTATGGAATTTTCTTTTAGCAATTCATTTATTATACCTAATGCTCTTGTTTGAGTAAGTTTACTTCCATGTACTTTTATGAAATCTTCTACTGTAGTTTCCACCATATCAGTAACTTCAGGTTCAAAACCTTCACAGTATTCTATTTGAGATAATCTATTTAATTCTTCATCCCATGCTTTTTTAGCTTCTTTTATTTCATTCACATATTGTGAAGAATAATATTCTAATTTATCACTTAAATATTCTAATGTTACCTTAGCATCACCAACTAAACTTACAGCATCTAACTTACTTGCATCAAATTTAGATGTATTTATAGTTAAAAAATCCACATCTTCATTTTTGAATAATGATTTTGATGCTGTAGTGAAGTCTGTAAATCTAGTTCCTACTCCTATAACTAAATCACATTCTTTTGCTATAATATTAGCTGCTAAGTTTCCTGTAACTCCTATACCTCCAAGATTAAGATATTCACTAGATTTTATTGCACTTTTTCCTGCTTGAGTTTCAGCAAAAGGTATGTTAAATTTCTTAGCAAAATTTAGCAAACATTTTCCAGCTTCAGAGTATTTAACACCACCTCCACATATTATTAAAGGCTTCTTCTTAGATTTTATAAGTTCGATAGCTTCTTCTAGCTCTTCAATACTTGGTAATTGTCTTGCCATTTTATGAACTCTCTTTTTGAAGAAACTTTCTGGGAAATCATAAACCTCACCTTGAACATCTTGTGGTAATGCAATACATACAGCGCCAGTATTAGCCATATCAGTAAGTACTCTCATCGCATTTATCATTGCACTCATTAATTGTTCTGGTCTACTAACTCTATCCCAATACTTACATACTGGTTTAAATGCATCATTTGTGCTTATTGATAAATTATGAGGTTGCTCTATTTGTTGTAAAACTGGATCTGGTTGTCTTGTTGAAAATACATCTCCTGGTAATAATAAGATTGGTATGTTATTTGCAGTTGCACAAGCTGCAGCTGTTACCATATTGGCCGCTCCTGGACCTACTGATGATGTGGATGCATATATTTTTTTCTATTATTTTGTTTAGCAAATCCCATGGCTGCAAGTGCCATACCTTGTTCATTTCTACTGTGATGGATTTTTAGCTGACCTGGATTTTCATCTAATGCCTGACCTAAACCTACCACATTACCATGACCAAATACAGTAAATATACCCTCAACAAATTTTGATTCTACTCGATCAAAACTTATATATTGATTGTCTAGAAATCTAACTAAAGCTTGTGCTGTAGTCATTCTTAAAGTTTTCATATATACCTCCCCCTTTTACCTTATCTTTCAGGCCATATTTTTATATCTTTTTCAAGTAACCACTTATGCTCATCTAAATCAACTCTTTCAGTCCATGGATTATTTTCAAGATGTCTTATCATCCAACAATAATACATTGCATATCCTGGTGCTGAAGTTTGGGGATGAACAAGTCCACCTGGTATAGATGAAAAACTATTATCAACTATTTTATAAGCTTCTTCCCCTATTAATGAAAATCCAAAGCCTTGTGGTTTATTAAATTTATAATAATAAACTTCTGGTTGTTCATGATGATGCGGTATATAACTTGACCATTTACCTGGATAAGTTATAACTTCTCCCATAACCATATTTGAATAAGGAGCGTTACCATAATCAAAAACTGTTCTTACAGCTCTTCTTGCTGTATCATTCCATACACCCTCACCAAATATATCTGTTCTTGTATCATCTGGTGTATAAAGTTTAGTTTCAAAAGAATTTTCATTATTAGTTAATTGAACTAATATTTCAGCATCACTATTTGCTTCTACTTCCACCTCTATACCCTTGCACACATGTAAACAAGTTGGCTCTTCATCAAATACTGAACTTCTTTTGAAAGTTTGTTCTTCTTTCTCGTACTTAAATGTTATTTCTCCATCTATTAAAAGAATAGCCATTTCTTTTTTATCATCTAAAAATTTTAAATTATCCCCTTTAACCATCTTTTCGACAGATATATCCATTAGCATATTACTATGCTTTCCGTTTATTTCAGTTAATACATTTTTACCTAACTTTAAATCACCTAATCTTTCTAACATTTTTTCCCTCCTTAAGCTCTAGCTATCATTTCTCCATATTCTTCTTTTTCTACTTTTATAAATTCTTTAATTGCTTCAACTGTAGGCATATCTTGAGAGCAACTATGACTTGCTACTAACATGGCTGCTGAAGCACTACCAAATTCTAATGCATCCATTATATCCCAATTTTCTAATAATCCATATAAGAATGCTGATGCATATGCATCTCCACCTCCGAATGATTTTAAGAGCTTCACAGGAAAAGGTTTTATTTTGTAGCTATTTCCATCTTGAGTATAAGCTGTAGATCCCTCTTTCCCATGTTTTATAACTACTATTTTATTTCCATACTCTAACCATCTATTAGCAGTTTCAGAATCTGTACTATTAGATACCATCAATCCTTCTGTCAAGTCAAATTCTTCTCTAGATCCTATAATTATATCACTATTTTTAGCCACAGCTGAGTAATATATCGCTATTTCATCCTTATTTTTCCAAGTATAACTTCTATAATCTATATCAAAAATAACTACTGTATTGTTTTTCTTAGCTAATTCTACTGCCTTAAGGGCGGCTTCTCTTGAAGGACTTTGGCAAAGAGCTGTACCAGATACAACTATAGCCTTAGTATTTTTTATATACTCTTCATCTATATCATCCACATCTAACATTAAATCTGCAACGCCATCTCTATACATTAATATTGAACTTTCTGTAGGACTTAATATTTCTGTAAAAGTTAATCCTAAAGATTCACCATTTTTGCATTTTGATACATTAGATGTATCTATTCCTTCATTATTAAAATAGTTAACTACATATTCCCCAAATCTATCATCAGATACTTTTCCAATAAATCCAACTTTTTTCCCTAATCTTGCTAAGCCTACTGCTATATTAGCAGGTGATCCTCCTAAATATTTTTTAAATGTTGTACTTTCAGCTAATGTTCTATGTACATCAACTGGATTAAAATCTATTGCCATCCTGCCTATTGGTACAATATCAAACTTTCTATCATTTTCAAATTTAATATAATTCATTATAAATACTCCCCCCTAATCTTTATTTTCACTGCCAAATATTCTTATATGTTTGTAAACATTATCATAAGCTCCTTTAACTTGAGCTGAGTTTAATTTAAAGTAATTAGTTTTTTTATCATTTTCATAAAGTTCTTTAGCTTGCTTATTTACTGAATTGAATGTTGCTGTTGCAATATTTATTTTTCTTATTCCTGTTTTTGCACATTTTCTAAAGTCATCAGAAGTTATACCAGTTCCACCATGAAGTACTAATGGTATTTCTATAACTTTATCAATATTTTCTAGTACTTCAAAATTTAAATTTGGTTCTCCTTCATATACACCATGTGCATTACCAATTGCTACAGCTAGAGTGTCTACTCCTGTTTCTTTTACAAATTTTTTTGCATCTTCAACATCTGTATATAAAATACTTACACCTTTACTATTATCTTCACTTCCGCCTACCCTACCAACTTCCGCTTCAACTGATGCGCCAAACTTATTTGCTTCTCTTATTACTTCTTTTGTTAGTTCTATATTTTTATCTAAAGGTAATTTGGAACCATCTATCATAACTGATGTAAATCCTAAGTCTAAAGCCATTTTTATCTTTTCTAATGTCATACCGTGATCAAAATTTACCCCCACATTTACATTGGCATTTTTTGCTGCTGATACCATCATAGGCCCAATTAATTCTAATGGTGAATATTCTAGTCTTCCCTCAGCTACTTGTAGTATTATTGGTGATTTAAGTTCTTCTGCTGCTTTTATAGCTCCTATAATCATTTCCATATTAGCCACATTAAAGGCTCCTACTGCATAATTTCCTTGGTCAGCTTTTAATAATAATTCTTTTGTATTTATTAAAGGCATTTTATTCACCTACCCCCATAAGGATTTATAAATTTCTATTATATCTTCTTTAGTTGGTTGTTTCATTGTATTCAAAGGACTTTTACTTTCTAAAGCATCTTCAGCCATCTTATCTAAAACCTCATAGAATTCTTCTTTCTCTATACCGTATTCTTCTAGCGTCATAATTTTTAGATCTTTACATAAGATGGATACTTCTTTTATAAATGCCTCTGCACTTTCTTTCACGCCTAAATTCTCTATCCCTATTGCTTTTGCTAGCTGTGCTAATTTCTCTTCACAACCATCTTTAGCAAAATTTAAACAATTTTCAAGCAACATCGCATTTGATAAACCATGAGGTACATGAAAAAGTGCCCCAATTGGTCTACTCATTCCGTGAACTATAGTCACTGATGAATTATTAAATGCTATTCCTGCTTCTAAAGAAGCTATTGCCATCTCAGTTCTTGCTTCTTTATTATCTCCTTGTGTATATGCTATTTTTAAATATTTGAAAATTCTTTTTACTGCTGAAATAGCAAAAGAGTCTGACATAGGTTGAGATTTCCTTGATGTGTATGATTCTATTGCATGTGTTAATGCATCAATTCCTGTTGCTGCTGTTACTATAGGAGGTGCTGTCATTGTAAATACTGGATCTACTATTGCTAAATTTGGTATAAGAACTTGACCACTAAGAAGCATTTTTACTCCTTTTGTTATATCCGATATGATTGTGAACTGGGTAGCTTCTGATCCTGTTCCTGCCGTTGTAGGTATTGCAACCATCTTAGGCAATTCATTTTCAATTATTTTTCCTAGAAAGTCACTTATTTCTCCTTCATGTGCTATTAGTGCACCTATAGCCTTCATAGTATCTATAGGTGATCCTCCACCTAATGATATTAAAAAATCACAATTAGAGTTTTTGTATATCTCCTTCCCCTTTTCTACCATTACATTTGTTGGTTCACTATTTACTTCGCTATAAACTTCATATTTTAAATTTAACTTATCTAATACTTTGGTTATCTTCTCTAAGTTACCCAATTTAACCATCATATTATCAGTTACAATTAAGGCTCTTGTACCAAGATTTTCGATATGGCTTGCTGCTAATTCTAAGGCTCCTTCACCTGTTATTATTTTATTTGGTGTTAAAAATAAATTTGCCATGATATCCCCTTCCAATATCTAATACTCAAAAGTCACCCTTTTCCTTAGTAACTTCTTGTTTTATTTGCTTATCTAATTAAAGTATAGTATGTTTTAATTATTTCCACAAGATTTTTTTGTCATTTTTTTGTTATTTTTTGAGCATATTATGATAGCTTTCTATTTCATTTTATTCATTTATGTTGTATACTATATAGTAAGTTATAATATATAATATAAATGATAATAAATTCTATAAGTGGAGGTGATAAAACATATGAGGTCTAATAGAGTATCAGATATAGAAGATTATATAATACAA
Organism: Terrisporobacter sp.; assembly: GCF_017888745.1. Lineage (GTDB taxonomy): Bacteria > Bacillota > Clostridia > Peptostreptococcales > Peptostreptococcaceae > Terrisporobacter. Next base: position 9,341 of record NZ_JAGHFM010000365.1, read on the forward strand.
AATAAAACTGTATCTTTAGATAAACTTTGCGAAGTCTTTAATGTTTCTAAAAATACTATAAGAAGAGATATTAACGAGCTAACAGAAAAAGGAAGCATCAAGAAAGTATATGGAGGCGTTTCTATAGTAGAAAAACCCACATTAGTTCCTTTTAACGAAAGAAACACAAAGAATATAAATCTCAAATCTAATATTGGAGAACGTTGTGCTGATTTCATAAAAGATGGAGATATAATATTTTTAGATTCAGGTACAACAACTTTAGCAATAGTTGATTATTTAAAAGAAAAACAAAATTTAACTATTATTACAAATAATTTAGAAGTTATAGTTAAAGCTATAAATTTACCAAATTTGAATGTAATAGCTTTACCCGGAAATTTAATCAGAAAAACCAATTCATTTGTAGGAGTAGATACTGTATCTATTTTAAGAAAATACAATATCAATAAATCTTTCATGGCTTCTACAGGTATCTCTATTGAGTGTGGAATTACAAATTCACATCCACTTGAATCAGAGATTAAAAGAGTTGCTATAGAAAAGGGCATTGAAATATTCTTACTTGTAGATTCATCAAAATTTGATAATTCTTCTTTAGTAACTTATTCTCAACTTAAAGATATAGATTACTTAATAACTGATAAAAAACCAGCTAAAAAATATATTGACTTTTGTAATAATCACGATATAACATTAGTTACATGCGATAGATAATGTAAAATAAGCACATAACCTAATTAAGAATTTATAATATACATAAAAAAAGAACAAGAATTACTTGTTCTTTTTTTATGTATATCTTTTTTAATTTTACATAGTTCCATCCCAAGTTGATACTTTTGTATTTTTCTTTTCTTCTTCATCAAACCATCTAGTAGTTACACATTTACTTTCTGTAAAGAATCTCACGGCATCTTTACCTAAGCAGTGTAAGTCACCAAAGAATGAGTCTTTATGACCAGAGAATGGGAATACACCTACTGGCACTGGTATGCCCACATTTATACCAACCATTCCTCCATCAGTTCTCTTAGAAAATTCTCTTGCATAATATCCACTTTGAGTAAATATTATAGATCCATTAGCAAATGGATTATTATTCATTATTTCTAATCCATGCTCAAAACTCTTAACTCTCTTAATGCAAAGTACTGGTCCAAATATTTCTTCTTGCCCAACAGTCATGTCTTCAGTAACATTATCAAAAATAGTTGGTCCTATATAGAATCCATTTTCAAACCCTTCTACAACAATATCCCTACCATCTAATACTAAGTCTGCCCCTTCTTCTATACCTTTTTCTATCCAACTCAAAACATTTTTCTTATGCTTAGCATCAACTACTGGTCCTAACCCAGACTCTTCATGATAAGCAGGACCTACTTTTATTTCTTTAGAAAGTCTAACTATAGCTTCAACTAATTCATCAGCCACTTCTTCTTCAACAGCGACTACAGGCAATGCCATGCATCTTTCACCTGCACATCCAAAAGCAGCATTTATTATTCCAGCTGCTGTTCTTTCTATAGCTGCATCTTTAAGAACTAAAGCATGGTTTTTAGCCTGACATAATGCTTGAACTCTTTTTCCATGAGCGGCTGCTGTTGAATATATATGTTTACCAACTTTAGTAGTTCCAACAAAAGTTATACCTTTAACATCTTCATGAGTTAAAAATATTTCTGCTTCTTTTCTTGTACAAGTAACTACATTTATAACACCATCTGGAACTCCTGCTTCTTTGTATAACTCAACCATTCTAAGAGCTGTTCTAGGTGTAGCACTTGAAACTTTAAGAACTATTGTATTTCCTGCCGCTATACAAGATGGAGCCATCCATCCCATAGGTATCATAGCTGGGAAATTAAATGGAACTATTCCAGCAAATACTCCTATAGGTTCTCTATATGATACTGTGTCAACTCCATTTGATATGTTCATTAAAGATTCACCCATCATTTGAGTAGGTATTTGGCAAGCTAACTCTGTTCCTTCTTTAGCTTTTAAAACATCACCTTTTGCTTCATCTAACACTTTACCATGCTCTCTTGCAACTAATAATGTTAACTCTTCCATATTTTCTTCGATTAATTGACGAATTTTATATAATACTTGAGAACGCTTTATTACCGGTGTGTTTGACCAAGCCGGAAAAGCAGCCTTTGCCGCTTGTATAGCTTCTATTACTTCTTCCTCTGTACAGCAAGGAACCAATCCTTCAACCTCTCCTGTACTTGGATTATATACTTCATTATATTTTTCTGTTTTTGATTCTTTATATTCTCCATTTACAAAATACTTAAACTTTTTAGAAATTGTTTCTTGTTTTTCAACTATATTTCCCATTGCAAATATCCCCCTTATAAATATTACTGTAACAAATTATAAACCATATAGTTAATTACCATATTTTGAGTATATTATGATTATCTTTTTGTTATCTATTAATTAGATTGTATAATATATATTTCAATTTTTCAATGTTTTTATCATTTTATTAAAGTTTATTTTTTAACAAAATACGATAATTATACTCTATAATAATTATTTGAGCTTATAGTTCTTCTTTTTAATATTATATTTTTGTTATATTAAGATTATATTTTTATCATTTATTCTTGTATCTATCTAGGAATTCCATTATATAATTTAATTGGGGAATTAATAAAACAAATATTTTAATAAGGGGGTATTTATTATTTTAGATCATATTAAGTATCAAAAATCAATTTTACTACTTGTAACAACACTATTTTGGTTTTCTCAATACATATATGTACCATTTCAAACACCATATCTTGTAGGCATCAATATATCAACTTCATTTATAGGAATAATAGTTGGTTCTTATGGTATATCCCAAGTAATAATGAGATTACCTCTTGGCATTGCTGCTGACTATATTAATAAACATAAGCTATTCATATTTTTAGGATCATTAATCGCTGGTCTAGCTTCATTAATTAGATTATTTTTCCCATCAGGATATGGATTTCTTTTAGCTAATTTAATGTCAGGATGTGCATCTGCTACATGGATTTCTTTTATGGTATTTTACACAAACTTTTACCCGAGCAACAAACAGCAGTTTGCAACAAGTACAATCATAATGTTTAATAATATAGGTATTCTCATTGCTTTTGTTTTTGGATCATTATTTTTTGATAATTTAGGTATGAATACTATATGTATCTTGAGTAGTATTGTTGGTATATGCGGAGCAATATTGTCTCTATTTATAAAAGATAACAAAGAAGAGTCACGTACCTATATTTCATTAAAAAGCACAATATGTGTATGTTTCAAAAAAAGATTGATTTTTTTTGGATGTTTAGCTTTAATTCAACAAGGTATCCAAATGTCTACTACAATGTCATTTACTACAAAAATACTAGAGGATTTAGGGGCGACTAGCATTTTAATTGGTTGCTCTTCTATAGTTTATATGATTTGTGCAGTTATTTTTTCAAGATTATCTTCTTGTAAGTTATGTGAAAATCTTGGTCCTAAAATATGTATTCCCTTTATATTTTTCATCTTATCTTTTTATTGTGTTTTAGTACCTATTATAAATAACTTATTTATTATTTTGACACTTCAAATTATACCTGGTATGGCTACAGGCATATTATTTTCATACATTACATCTGAAGCCATGAAAGATATTCCTTTAGATAAAAAGTCTACATCCATGGGATTTTTTCAAGCTATTTATGCTCTAGGCATGACTATAATACCTATATTGATAGGAAATATCGCAGAATATTTTTCTATAAAATATTCTTATTTTACTTTAGCCTTTTTATGTTACTTGGCATCAGCATCATCCATATTTTATTATAATTTCTATTTAACTAAACAAAAAAAATATTCTGGAAATAATAACTTAGCAGATTAAGAAATAATAAAACCCAATATAAATCTGTTGTTATATAGATTTATATTGGATTTTATTAATTTATAAATTTACTTGTTTCTATTATTCTAAACATTATTATATCTCCTTTTTAACTCAATTTAAACTGTTCATATTAATTATTTATATGATTAATATAACAAAATAGTTTTTTATACTCAACTAGTTACTTTTTAGTAACCATAATATTAAATGCACGATATAGATTTCATTCATCAATATTGTTCCTAAATATTCCAACCGATATAATTGTTAATATATACCAATAAAAGTGTAAGTTACCTTATAAAACTTAACTACAAATAAAAAAAAGAATGATTCTTAACAGATTTTAAGCACTGTCAACCTGTACTTACTGCCATAGGTATTGAAAAACTTCAATGTACTATCATTACTTTAATAAAAATTAAGCCATTACGGGAGTTCTATGCTTCATGGCCCAACGACTTTACCCATTGGTCAAGTAATCAAGTTAAAAATTATATATTATATATAAATAGATAATATATAATTTCCTTACAATTTAAAAATGTTGTTAAAGGTGGGCTAAGAGTTTGGGAAATACAAAAGAAACTAACATATAGTTTATATCAGTTTCTCATCATAAAAAATACTAAGGGAGGCTGGTATCATAAATGCTAGATATAAAAAAATTAAAAATTTTTATTATTTAGATTCTAAAAATAGTAGTCTGAAAAGAATTTGTTCGTTTTTGGCAGTAATTAGCTGTAAGTAGAAGTAATCACGTAACTATATGATAACTTAAATATAAAATAGTGGGTAATAAAAATGAAATTAAATCTAATTTACTTTAGTCCTACAGGCGGCACTAAAAAAACTGTAGAAATACTATCAAATACATGGGATTTAGAGAAAAATATTATTGATATTTCTATTCCAGATAAAAATTATAGTACATATTCTTTTTCTAGTGATGAATTATGTATAATTGGGGTACCTTCATTTGGTGGACGTGTTCCATCTGTCGCTATTGACCATCTAAAACAAATGAGTTCATGTAATACACCAACAATTCTTGTAGCTACTTATGGTAATCGTGATTATGAAGATACATTACTAGAACTAAAAGACACTGCCGAAGAATGTGGATTTAAAATAGTTGCTGCAATCGCAGCTGTAACAGAACATTCTATTATGAATCAATTTGCAACAGGTAGACCAAATGAAGAAGATTGCTGTGAAATTCTTAACTTGGGTAAAACTATAAAAGATACACTTTCAAAGAATTTAAATTTATCTAATCTAAAAATCCCTGGAAATAGACCTTATAGAGAGTACAATGGAGTTCCTCTAAAACCAAAAACAAACAAATATTGTCATAAGTGCGGTATATGCGCTTCTCTTTGCCCTGCAAATGCTATACCTAAAGATAATCCTAATAAGACAGAAAATACACTTTGCATCTCTTGTATGCGTTGTATTTCTATATGTCCAAATAGTGCACGTTCATTGAGCAAACTTTTATTATTACCAGCAAGTCAAAAAATGAAAAAAGCTTGTTCTACACCTAAGAAAAATGAGTTGTTTATTGCGACAATTTAATAAAGTTCATATGAAAATAAACTAATTACAAACTAAATTATTTAATTTTATTCAAAAATAAATAATTCATAAATATAAGTAATAAAGTTATAGCAAACAGAAGGAGTGTGTGAAAAAAACTCTGTAAATTACAAAATCCAACAGCTTTCTATGATAGTATTAAATTATTATAGGAGGCTGTTTTATTATGGGGAAAAGAAAAGAAAAATTTAGTGAGGGAAAGAAAAAT
>NZ_JAGHFM010000366.1 GCF_017888745.1 Terrisporobacter sp.
CCTACTTCATGAAAATGTATTTTATCAATTGTAGTACCATGAACTTTTGCTTCAGCCTGCGCAACAGTCATAAATACTTTTTTAGATTTTTCCTTTATATCTGTATTCAAAGAACTATTATCTATAATTTCGTATATGTCTATTAGATTCCTGTGACAATGTTGCTCCTTAGTTATAACTTTAACCTTTGTGCCTTTAATTCCATTTTCAAATTCATCACTAATTTCTATGCTAAATTCATTATCCATATTTAACTTGCTTAATTCTTCTAAAAAAATTTCTTTAGGGATGCCTAAATCTAAAAGAGAAGCTAGTGTCATATCCCCTGATATCCCACCTATAATGTCAAAATATAAAATTTTCGTACTCATATATTACCCCTTAATTATGATTATTTTAATTTATTTATGGTAGATGCTAAGTATCCTGCACCAAATCCATTATTTATATTAACTACAGATATTCCAGAAGCGCAACTATTTAGCATAGCTAAAAGTGCCGCTAACCCATCAAAATTAGCTCCATAACCAACAGATGTTGGAACGGCAATTACAGGAACATCGACTAAACCTCCAATCACACTTGGTAGTGCTCCTTCCATACCTGCTACAGCTATTATTACCCTAGCACTTTCAAGTATATGCCTTTTACTTAGTAATCTATGAATTCCTGCTACTCCTACATCATACAATCTTTCTACCTTATTACCTAAGAATAAAGCAGTATGATATGCTTCATCAGCAACAGGTATATCAGAGGTACCACCTGTAACAATTAAAATAGTGCCCTTACCGTTCATATTAATTTTTTCATTTTCTATTTTTAGTATCTTAGATAATTCATCGTATTGAGCATGAGGGTATTTTTTAGATATTTTTTCAAAAGTTTCTTTATCGCATCTCGTTCCAAGAATATTACTTTCCTTTTCATTCATCTTTTCTATTATACCTAAAATATGTTCATCACTTTTACCTTCACAATATATAACCTCTGGATATCCATTTCTTATTTTTCTATGATGGTCAATATTAGCATATCCAATGTCCTCAAAAGGTAAATCCTTTAATTTTTTTAGTGCTGAATCTATATCTAAATTATTATCTTTTACATCCTCTAATAATTTTTTTAAATCCATAATTATCCCCTTATATATCTTTTATTATTTTATATACAATTATAAAGTAATAATTTTTTTATATTATAGTTATTTGTAATTTAATAGATCTTTAATGAAATAATAAAGTTCTGATCATATATTTAACATATTTTTAAATTTATAAAAATAATAGTTTATATATTATCTACAAAACAGATAACATATAATTTCCTTACAATTAAAATAAAAGCGAACCTTAAGAGTTCGCTTTTACTAAATATTTATATTTAATTACATCATTCCTGGCATTCCAGCTCCAACAGGTGGTTTTTCCTCTTGAGGAATATCTGCTACAGCTGCTTCTGTTGTTAAAAATACTCCTGCTATTGATGCAGCATTTTGTAACGCACTTCTAGTAACCTTAGTAGGATCTACTATACCTGCTTCAATCATGTTTACATATTTTTCATTTAATGCATCAAACCCAACTTCAGGCTCTTCATTTATAACATTTTGTATTATTACAGCACCTTCAAGGCCAGCATTTATAGCTATTTGTTTTAATGGCTCTTCTAATGCTTTTCTCACTATCTTAGCACCTAATTGTTCTTCACCTTCAAGTTCTTCAATTAATTTATCTACAACTGGTATAACACTTACTAAAGCAGTACCACCACCAGCTACTATACCTTCTTCCACAGCAGCTCTTGTAGCATTTAAAGCATCTTCTATTCTAAGTTTCTTTTCTTTCATTTCAACTTCTGTAGCTGCACCAACTTTAACTACTGCAACTCCACCAGCTAATTTAGCTAATCTTTCCATTAATTTTTCTTTATCGAAATCAGAAGATGTTTCTCCTATTAAATGTTTTATTTGATTAACTCTATTTTCTATATCATTTTTATTTCCATTACCACCAACTATTGTAGTACTATCTTTAAGTATTTTTACAGAAGAAGCTCTTCCTAACATAGTTAAATCAGCTTCTTTTAAGTCATATCCTAATTCTTCTGATATTACAGTACCACCTGTAAGTATAGCTATATCTTGAAGCATTTCTTTTCTTCTATCACCAAATCCAGGTGCTTTAACAGCAACAATTTCACAAACACCTCTTAATTTATTAAGAACTAAAGTTGATAATGCTTCACCTTCAACATCTTCAGCTATTATTAATAATCTCTTACCTTGTTCAACTATTGAGTTTAATATTGGAAGTAATTCTTGTATATTAGATATTTTTTTATCTGTTATAAGTATATAAGGATCATGTAAAACTGCTTCCATCTTATCTACATCTGTTACCATATATGCAGAAACAAATCCTCTATCAAATTGCATACCTTCAACAGTTTCTAATTCTGTATTCATAGTCTTAGACTCTTCTACAGTTATAACTCCCTCTTTTCCTACTACTTCCATAGCTTCTGCTATTAATTTACCTATTTGATCATCCCCAGAAGATACAGCACCAACTTGAGCTATCTCTTCTTGAGTTTGTATAGTTCTAGATTGTTTTTTTAATTCATCAACTGTTATATCAACAGCTTTTTGTATACCTTTTCTTAATATAATTGGATTAGCACCTGCTGTAACATTTTTTAAACCTTCTCTTATTATAGCCTGAGCTAATACTGTGGCAGTTGTTGTACCATCTCCAGCTACATCGTTAGTTTTAGTTGCAACTTGCTTAACTAATTGAGCTCCCATGTTTTCAAATCTATCTTCTAATTCTATTTCTTTTGCTATAGTAACACCATCATTAGTTATAAGAGGTACTCCAAACATTTTGTCTAGTATAACATTTCTTCCCTTTGGTCCAAGAGTTACCTTAACTGTATCAGCTAATTTATTTACACCAATTTCTAATGCTCTTCTTGTATCTTCTGCAAATTTAATATCCTTTGCCATCTTTTAACCCTCCTAATATTTATTCAATAACAGCTAATATATCACTTTGTCTTAAAATTATGTATTCTTCTCCGTCTATTTTAACTTCATTACCTGCATATTTAGAGTATATTACTTTATCCCCAACAGCAACTTCCATTTTAACTTCATTACCATCTACAAATCCTCCTGGCCCAACTTCTATTACTTGTGCCATTTGAGGTTGCTCTTTTGCTGATCCTGGTAAAATAATACCACTTGCAGTTTTCTCTTCTGCTTCAACTTTTTTTATTACTACTCTGTCTGCTAAAGGTCTTATTTTCATAATTTATCCCTCCTAAAATAGAATTATATTATTAAGTTTATTATTTCACTCTTTATCACTCTATATGTAAGAGTGCTAACAAGTTAATAATAAACCATTTTTATGAAATTTTCAACTCATTTTTATTCTAAAACTATTATGTATATTATTAAGATTTATCTTAATTATTAATTTTTATTCGTAAAATTAATTTAGCCTAGTTATTTATAAAGTTAAACCTATAAATAACTAGGCCAATAAAGATAATATTTTATCTAATCTTGATTTTTATAATATTGGAGAGAATAACCTAGAAATAGATTCTTTAAATCGTTGTATCTTATTTCTACTTTTAAATTTATCTACTTCTAGTTCCTCACTATCTTTTAAATCATCAAAAAAATTATCTTTTATTTCTTTTATTATATCTTCATCATAAATGAAAGCATTGATTTCAAAATTTAAATTAAAACTTCTTAAATCCATATTCGCAGAACCAGTAGATGCCATAAAGTCATCAATTATCATAACCTTAGAATGTAAAAATCCTTTATTATAAAGATATACTTTTCCTCCTGATTCTAATATTTCTTCAAAATATGAATAAGATGCAGTGTTTACTATCTTATGATCAGCAATTTTAGGAAAAATAATTATTAATTCTACACCACTAAGCACAGCGCATTTAAGAGCTTTTAGTAAGGTTTCATCTGGTATAAAATATGGTGTCTCTATATAAATACTCTTTTTAGCTTGGCATATTGCATAAAAATAAGCATAATGTATGGATTCCCAGTCTGAATCAGGTCCACTACCAACAATTTGCATCATACAATCGCCTCTATAGGTTAATTTAGGAAAAAATTGATCAAATAACAATACTTCTTTAGTATTATAGTACCAATCTGTAAGAAATATCATTTGCAACATATATACAGAAGTACCTTCAACTCTTATATGAGTATCTCTCCAATATCCAAACTTTTTATTTTTACCTACATACTCATCACCTATGTTTATGCCACCTGTATATCCTATCATCCCATCTATAACTACTATTTTCCTATGATTTCGATAATTCAGCTGACCACCTACAGGTATTGCAATTTTACCTTTTAAATATGGTTTTATTTCTATTCCATAAGATCTCATTTCATTAAAAAATTTTCGATTAAACCAAAATCTCCAGCATCCTACATCATCATATATTATCCTAACTTTTATTCCTTCTTTAGCTTTTTTAATTAACTCTTTTTTAATTCTACGACCAATATCACTATCTTTTATTATGAAATACTCTAAATGAATATGGTCTTTGGCATTTTTTATATCTTTTATTAAATTATCAAACTTCTCATTCCCATCTATGTAGACATTTACCTGATTATTAATTGTAAAAGGAAATATATCCGTATTCAAAAGTAAATTAATTAATCTTAATGCTCTATAATCTTTTTTATTGTCATTAGGTAATTTCCCATTCTTAATCATTTTACTTTCACACTTAGCTAATTCTTGCATTTCATCAAAATTATATAAGAGCTTTTCTTTCTTCATGTTACTAGCTAACTTATGTGTTTTATTAATTTTTATTTTCCTAATATTTCTACCTAAAACTGCATAAATAACTAAACCTATACCTGGAAACAACATGAAAATCAGTATCCATACTAAAGTTTTAGATGGATCCCTATTCTCTAATATTAATCTTATTGAAATCACTATACTTAATATATAAAAGATTAGTAAAATACCTTTTAAAACCATATCATTTATTACATCTCCTTATATAAGATATTATCTTCCTATTCCAAGCTCCCTTGCATAATAGAACAAATATTGTTGTGCGAAACCTGATAAATCTCCGAATTTTTCTAAAGCAAATTTCCTAATCTTAGGTAAGCTTAAGTTATCCTCTACATAAAACTCTTCCATAACCCTCTTTACCCAAACATCAACTGGGAAAGTATCATATTTTTGCATACCAAATAAAGCAATACAATCTGCAACTTTTGGGCCTACTCCATTAAATTTGACTAATGCTTTAACACACTCATCCGTATTTAATTTTCTATAAGATAATATATCTTCATTATTTTCATTTACATAATCAACTACACCTTTTATGTACTTATCCCTAAATCCAGTCTGACATGCTCTTATATCTTCTACAGATACATTTTTTAAATCCTGTGGTGTAGGAAATGCATAATATTTTTTGCCTTTATATTCTCCTATATATTTTCCATATCTCTCCGATAAATTATTTATTGCCCTTTGAATCATTGGAATCCTATTATTTGCTGATATTATAAATGATACAAGCATTTCCCATCCATCTTGTTGTAAAATCCTTATTCCATCACCAAATTCTGTGGCTTTATCTAAATGTTCATCCATAACTTTTAATTTATCTTTTATTTCTTTATAATCTCTTCCTAGGTCAAAGTAATCAAACCATATATTTTCAAAATCTTCTTTATTAGTGTTATCTAATATTATTAGATTATTTTCTTTTTTTACATTTATAACCTTACTTTGAACTACACCTGTATATGATCCATCTTCTTCTCTTAACCATCTGAAACATTGACCACAATCAAATACATGTTTAGGTTCAAAATCACTTATTCCTTCTAATATAATCTTATTATTTTCTTCTGTTATCCTCATTATTTATTATCCTTTCTAAACTCCATCTATATGTTATTATTTTATTTTTTTTATTAATATATTCTAAATTTATTATTATATATACCTATTTAAATATTAGTGCAAACTAATTTACTATGAAAAAATTATACTTCTAAAAACTTAATAATTAAAACATTCTTTATAGATAAAAATTCCTTACAATTAAAAAAAGTATTTAGATAATATATTCTCTAAATACTTTTTAAATAATTACATTCCTAATTCTTTAAACTCTCTACTACCTGGTTTAACAAGTTCTATTTTACCTTCTTTGCAAAGAGGACATTCATCAGCTTCATGAACTTCTATCTCTAATTTTATAGCACTATATATTGGCATTCCTATATCATCATTAGTTCTATTGGCTATACAAGCAACACCTATTACCTCACCGCCAAGAGCCTCTAAAGCTTTTTTAGTTTCTATTGTTGATTTACCTGTTGTAACAACATCTTCAGCTATTATTATTTTAGCTCCTTTTTTAACTTCGAAACCTCTTCTAAGCTCCATTACCCCATCTTTTCTTTCAGTGAATACTGTTTCTTTTCCTAATTGTCTTCCTAATTCATAAGAAACTATTACACCACCCATAGCTGGACCAACTACTAAATCTATATCTAAATCTTTTATTTGTTCAACAA
>NZ_JAGHFM010000061.1 GCF_017888745.1 Terrisporobacter sp.
AATCACACCAGTTGACCGATTAATCGATTTAGATCTTACTGACCCTAACTGCTATCAAGCTTTTAGCTACAATGAGTTAAATATAACAGATAATATGACTAATTTACAAAAGATAAAGGTATCTAATAAGAAAATAAAACAGATATTAAATTTAGTTGATTCTATAAATGATGATGGTAAAAGACTAAGTGGCAAAATGAGAAGGTATCTAATAAGCGCAGGAAAAATAGTATTCCTAGATAACGACGCATCTTTAAAAGATGTTATAAGATGTTTACAAAATCACGTAGTTAGAAACAATCTAATTAATAAATTGAATAATGAAATGAAAGAAGCCTTAGAAGAGGATATAGACAATCTACTTGAAATAAATGAATATGATAAAAAAGAAGGGGCTATCACTGGCACCAAAGATAGTAAAATCGAGGGGATCATTGACAGAGTTAATTTATTAAAAGAAGATCCAAATATGGATTTGATGTATAGTTTAAATCCGACTAACAATATAAATTTTGTTGATGCCATGAATGAAGGAAAGGTTATTTTAATAAGATTAAAAGAAAGTGAATATAATGAGAATTTAAGTAAAAATATTCTAGTTACTTTTTTTATAACTAAGATTTGGTTAGCCACTTTAATAAGAAATACAACTGAATGTAAAAGGTGTACTGTTATTATAGATGAAATATTTCAAGTTCCAATGGCACAATATTTAGTAGGCAAAGAATTAGTTCAAAGCGCTAAGTTTAATCTAAGATATATATTTACATTACACTATTTAAATCAATTATCGGAAAGGACTAAGGAAGATTTAAAAAACGCAAATGCTAGTTACGTATTAATAAGCGGATGTGATAAAAGAGCATATAAAGAGTTAGAGGAAGAATTTAAAAGTAACGATTATGATTTATCAGATTTACTAAATTTAGAAGAGTATCATAGTTTGAATTTAATAAAAACAAGTAAAGCTTATGCAAGTTTTATAACTAAATTACCGCCACCTATTTAATTAGGTGGTTTTTCTTTATATTTCTACAAAATAAAAAGGAGAAATCTGAATACACAGAATCCTCCTAAATTGCTTAACATACTAACCACTACATGTTTATTCGCCTTGCTCATGCTTCGCAAGCTATAATAAACACTGCGTAGTATAGCATATGCAAACTAATATTAAAAATATGCACGTCCTATTAAATTGTAACTATTTTAATGATTTTACTTATAAAATAGTGTAAAATATAAAATACTAAGAAAATATAAATCCTCTTAAAAAGGTTGTGCATAAATTGTGGATAACTAACACGAAAACTGTGGATTAATAATTAATACTGACAACATACTGACAAAATGAGTTTGTTACACTTCACAATCATTGAAATATCAACGTTTGTATTTTTTACAAGGCTCATATTCAATGTGATTCTATAATAATGGATAAATCAAAAGTAAGTTCTATACCAGAAATTCAAGCTAACCATATGGAGGCTCAAATTGTTCACGAAGCAGCAATAGGCAGAATAAATAATGAACAATTATTAAAATTAGAAACATTTGGTCTTAGTGAAGAAGAAGCTGAAGATGTAATAGTTAATGCTTTTTTAAGTTAAATTATATAGTCTTCAAACATAAGGAGTTTTAATAGAAAACTATATAATGATATAAATAGAATTAAATGAATTTTATCCATATTTTTCATTGATTTTTATTAAGGAATATAAAATAAGAATTAAACTAGTAAAAAAATAAAGAAGCTTATATAAGCTTCTTTATTTTTTATTTACCTAAATTATCATCATATTTTGGAGAAATATATCATAATATCTAAATTTCGAATCTATTAAATAGTTTATTAAGTATAATATTATCTTTATTTATATAAATACTAAAAAGAATCTTCTTAGGAGAAATAAACTATATTTTTTATGTAATCAAGAACATTTGTTCGCTTATTAAAAATAATGCTTCAAATTATTTATATAAAATTTAAAGAAAGTCCCCTTAAAGAATACTAATTAAAAAATAGGTTAAATTAGTACTAAATTCTATTTAATTTAAGGAGGATTCCATGACTAGAAATAAGCATAAAAGAGAAGATGACAAAACAAGATATAATAGAAATGATAAAAAAAATCCGCATTTTAAATTAGAGTTAGGAGAAGAACTTAATCTTGAGCCAAGACTTAGACCTTCTAAAACCGGTTCAGTAGCTCAAAATACAGCAAAACCAATAAGTTCACATAAAAAACATCAAGATAATTAAATATATTTAATTTGATATATAAAATATAGAAAGAAGTTTTATATAAGCTTCTTTCTTTTTAATAAATTAAGAACATTTAAAAATATATGAAAAAATATTAAAGAATTACATCAATTATTGGAAAAAATATATAAAAAGTCCTATAATAAAACTTAAGATATATTAAAGGAGAGATTTTAATGGATATTGAAAAAATGACTGTTAGAGTACAAAAAAGTTTAAATGAAGCTTACAATGAAGCTGTAAAACATCATAATCAAACAGTAGATGTTATTCACTTATTTTCAGCTTTAGTTAATCAAGAGGATGGTCTAATTCCTAATATATTAGAAAAAATGAATATATCTGTTACTGCCCTTAAGAGTAGTATTGATGATGAACTAGACAAGCTTCCACAAATTTATGGTGAAGGGATAAGTTCACAAGGTGTAACTGCTTCTAGAAATATTGAAGAAATATTGATAAAGGCTGAAGATATTTCTAAAGACTTTAAGGATTCTTACATAAGTGTAGAACATGTTATGCTTGCTATAATAGAAATGACTTCTGTGGCAAATGTTAAAAGGCTTTTAAATATGTATAATATAGATAAAAATAATTTTTTAAAAGTATTATCACAAGTTAGAGGTAGTCAAAGAGTTGAAAATCAAGATCCAGAAGGTACTTATGATGCTTTAGCTAAATTTGGAACTAATTTAGTAGCATTAGCGAAAAAGCATAAGCTAGATCCAGTAATAGGTAGAGATGAAGAAATAAGAAGGGTAATAAGAATTTTATCTAGACGTACTAAAAATAATCCAGTATTAATTGGAGAACCTGGTGTAGGAAAAACTGCAATTGTAGAAGGTCTAGCAGAAAGAATAGTAAAAGGTGATGTACCTGAAGGATTAAAGGATAAAATAATTTTTTCACTAGATATGGGTTCATTAATAGCAGGAGCTAAGTATAGAGGTGAATTTGAAGAAAGATTAAAAGCAGTACTAAAAGAAGTTCAAAGTTCTGAAGGAAAAATCATTTTATTTATAGATGAGATACATACAATTGTAGGTGCAGGGAAAACGGAAGGTTCAATGGATGCTGGAAATTTAATAAAGCCAATGCTTGCGCGTGGTGAGTTAAACTGTATAGGAGCTACTACTTTTGATGAATATAGAAAATATATAGAAAAAGATAAAGCACTCGAAAGACGTTTCCAACCAGTAATAGCTGATGAACCTACGGTTGAAGATACCATATCTATACTTAGAGGATTAAAAGAAAGGTTTGAAATACACCACGGAGTAAGGATACACGATAGTGCTATAGTTGCTGCCGCAAAACTTTCTAATAGATATATACAAGATAGATATTTACCTGATAAAGCTATAGACTTAATAGATGAAGCTGGTGCTATGATAAGAAGTGAAATAGATTCCCTTCCTACAGAACTTGATATTGTAAGAAGAAAGCTTTTTACTTTAGAAACTGAAAGAGAGGCGCTAATAAAAGAAAATGATGAAAAAAGTAAAACTAGATTAGAAGAGCTTCAAAGAGAAATCGCTGAATTAAAATCTAAAGATGATGAAATGACTGCTAAATATGAAAATGAAAAAGGTCAGATAATTGAAATTAAAAACCTTAAATCTAAGTTAGATGAAGCTAAAGGTGATGTAGAAAAGTATGAAAGAGAATATGACTTCAATAAAGTAGCAGAAATTAAATATGGTATAATACCTTCTCTTGAGGATCAAATAAAAGAATTAGAAGACAAAATGAAAAATAAATATGAACATGCTTTGTTAAAAGAAGAGGTAACTGAAAATGAAATTTCAGAAATAGTATCTAAATGGACAGGAATACCTGTTACAAAACTTGTAGAAGGAGAAAGAGAAAAGCTTCTTAAATTAGAAGATGAACTTCATCAAAGGGTAATTGGTCAAAATGAAGCTGTTACAGCCGTTTCTAATGCGGTTATAAGGGCAAGGGCAGGTTTAAAAGATGAAAATAAACCAATTGGATCATTTATTTTCTTAGGACCTACTGGTGTTGGTAAGACAGAACTTGCTAAAACTTTAGCTAGAACCTTATTTGATAGTGAAGAAAATATAATAAGAATAGACATGTCTGAATATATGGAAAAACACTCAGTATCGAGACTAGTTGGTCCTCCTCCAGGCTATGTAGGCTACGAAGAAGGAGGTCAATTAACAGAGGCTGTAAGGAGAGCTCCATATTCAGTTGTCTTATTCGATGAAATAGAAAAAGCTCATGAAGATGTATTTAATATGTTTTTACAAATTTTAGATGATGGTAGATTAACTGACAATAAAGGAAAAACTGTAGACTTTAAAAATACAATTATTATAATGACATCTAATATAGGTAGTAGCTACTTATTAGATGGAGAAGGGGATATATCAGAAGAAACTAAAGATTTAGTTATGTCTGAAATGAAAAGAAGATTTAAACCAGAATTTTTAAACAGAGTAGATGATATTATAATGTTTAAAGCTCTTGATAAAGAAGAAATAAAAGAAATTATAGATATCTTTATCAATGCCCTTGCAAATAGATTATATGATAAAAATATTAAAATAGAAGTAACAGATGATGCAAAAGATATAATGGCAAAAGAAGGCTATGATCCTGTATATGGTGCTAGACCATTAAAAAGATATATAGGTAATACATTAGAAACTATGATTGCAAGAAAAATGATTTCTGGTGAAATTTACAACGGATCTACGATAATAGTAGATGGAGAAGATAATAATATATCAATAAAAGTTAAATAATATGATACTGATAAAAGGTTAAAATACTAATAAAAGTGTTTTAACCTTTTTAATTATTATAAAATCATAAATATTTACTTTTTATTTATATACAAAAATATCTTTGATTTTTAGTATTTAATGTATATTTATGATATAATAAAAATTTAGGATGAAAGAACAATCTTACTTTATGAGGAGGACAAAATGACAAATACTATATATTTAGTTAGACATGGACAGACAGAATGGAATATAAAGGGTAAGACTCAAGGTCATGGAAACTCAAATTTAACTGAAAAAGGTATTAATCAAGCTAGAGAACTTGCAGATAGTATGATTCAATATCCTATTGACTATATATATTCAAGTGATCTTGGAAGAGCTATAGAAACAGCAGAAATTATAAGTGATAAATTTGATTTAGATGTTATACATACTGAAGCTCTTAGAGAAATGGGATTTGGAAAATGGGAAGGACTTTTGATAAAAGAAATTCAAGAAGATTATAAAGATATATACAACACTTGGAGAAATCAACCTCATCTAGCTGAAATACCTGGAGGAGAAACTCTTCAAATTATAAAAGAAAGAACAGATAAATTTTTAAATGAATTAAATGAAAAGTATGATGGAAAACATATTGTACTTGTTACTCATTCTGTAACAGCAAGAGTAATACTTCTTTCTGTTTTAAATTCTTCTATGGAAAATATATATAGAATTAACCAAGGAAACACTGCATTAAATATAATTGAATTTAGAGATTATGGACCAGTAGTTATAAAAATGAATGATACTAGTCATATTAAAAGTAATCATAAATTAGAAAATAGTGCATTAGAATAGGAGACTCAAATGTCAAAAGTAATAGTAGTAGGTGGAGGTCCATCAGGAATGATGGCAGCATTAACAGCTTCTAAAAATAACCACGAAGTAATACTTATCGAAAGAAATAACGAACTAGGAAAGAAGCTTAAGCTTACTGGTGGTGGAAGATGCAATGTTACAAATAAAAGAAATATAGAAGATTTTTTTGATAAAGTTGTAACTAATAAAAAGTTTTTATACAGTGCTTTTTATTCATTTACTAATGAAGACTTATTAAGTTTTTTAACTGAAAGTAACCTTGAATACAAAGTGGAAGAACATAATGATTATAAGGTTTATACAAAAAGTGATAAAGCAGTTGAGCTTATAAATACATTTAAGGAGTTATTATTAAATAATAATATAAAGATACTATATAATAGTAAAGTAGTAGATTTAGTTATAAATGAAAATAACAAAATAGAGGGTGTTGTTTTAGAAAATAATACAAAAGTCCTTGGAGATAAAGTTATAATATCAACTGGTGGAAAAAGTCATTCTAAAACTGGATCTGACGGTACAATGCATGAAATACTAAAAAGATATAGACATACTGTAACAAATACTTATCCTGCACTCTCTCCTTTAAAAATTAAAGAAGATTGGACAAGAAGGCTACAAGGTATATCTTTAAAAGATGTGGAAATATCATGTAAAATTAAAAAGAAGAAAATATCAAAAAGAGGTGATATGTTATTTGCTCACTTTGGTATAACAGGACCATGTGTATTAATAATATCATCTTATATTAATAAAGTGTTAGAAAGTGAAGATGTGGAATTAAATATAGATTTCATTCCGGATATAAGTGGTGATGAACTAAGAAAAGCTATAAGAGAAAATCCTAATAAAAATATAGTAAATAATCTAAAGCATATACTTCCACAAAACTTTATAAAAGAAATATTAGATGTTTTAGGTCTTAGTGATACAAAACCAAATGAATTAACGAAAGAAAATGAAAATAAAATTGTTGAGTATTTCAAAAATATGAAATTAACTACTCATGATACTTTAGGAATACAAGTTTCAATGGTGACAAGTGGGGGTATATCTGTTAAAGAGATTAATTCTTCTACTATGGAATCTAAATTAATAGAAAATCTATATTTTACAGGAGAAATAATTGACGTAGATGCTGAAACAGGAGGATATAACCTTCAAATAGCATTTTCAACAGGATACTTAGCCGGAGATTCACTGCAATTATAGGATGAACAAATGACATTTTAGCAATTTAACTACCTTACTTAAATAAACTTATAAATATATAATAGGAGAAATAACATGAAAAATTTAGTAATAGCAATAGATGGACCTGCAGGAGCGGGAAAAAGTACAATAGCTAAAATAATAGCTAAAGAGTTAAATATCAATTATATAGATACAGGTGCAATGTATCGTGCAGTAACATTAAAATGTTTACAAAATAATACAGATATAAAAAATGAAGCTGAAGTAATTGAGCTAGCTAAAAAAACAGAAATAGATTTTAAAGACAATAATATATACTTAGATGGTAAAATTGTAAATGATGAAATAAGAACTATAGAAGTAACTAATAATGTATCTAATGTTGCTAAAATAAAAGAAGTAAGATACTTAATGGTTAATGTTCAAAGAATCATAGGAGAAAGAAGCTCAGTAATTTTAGATGGGAGAGATATAGGTTCTTATGTATTCCCAAATGCAGATTATAAATTCTTCCTTATTGCTACACCTGAGGAAAGAGGAAGTAGAAGATATAAGGAACTAATAGAAAAAGGTGTTGAAGTTAAACTTCAAGATGTAATAGATGATATAATTAAAAGAGATGAGATAGATTCAAATAGAGAATTTGCTCCTCTAGTTAAAGCTGAAGATGCTATAGAAGTAGATACTACAGGTAAGTCTATTAAAGATGTAGTTGATTTAGTTTTACAAAAAATTAAATAAGGGAGAGAGTGTGTTTGAGTTTTTATAAATTTATTTTAAATATACTTACTTTATATAGTAAAGTATTTTACAAGTATGAAGTTGTAGGCGAAGAAAATATACCAACTGAAGGAAATATAATATTAGCAGCAAATCACAAATCTAATTTGGATCCAATTTTTGTAGCATCTGCAATAAAAAATAGAAAAGTTGCTACTATAGCAAAAAAGGAATTATTTGATAATAAAATATTAGCTTCAATTTTAAATAAGATGTATGTTATTCCAATAGACAGAGATAATCCAGGAATATCTACAATAAAGGTTATTTTAAAGAAAATAAAAGAAGGTTTTGCAATTGGTATTTTCCCTGAAGGTACTAGAATTAAGGGAAATGAGTTTGGTGAGGCTAAAGCAGGCTTAGCTTTATTTGCCATAAAAGGTAAGGCATGCGTAGTTCCAATTTCAATAATATCAAATTACAAATTGTTCAATAAAGTTACAATTTATATTGATAAACCAATTTCATTTGAAGAATATTATAAAAAGAAACTAAGTACAGAAGACTACGAAAAATTATCACAAGATGTACTTGAAGTTATAAAAGATAATTATTTTAAAAGATAGGAGACTTGCTATGGAAGTTAGAATAGCAGAAAATGCAGGATTTTGTTTCGGTGTTAAAAGAGCTATGAAAATGGCTTGGGATGAACTTGAAAATAAGGAAGATGATGATATATATTCTCTAGGTCCACTTATACATAATAAACAAGCTGTAGATAAATATAAGGAAAAGGGATTAGTAGAAATAGATTCATTAGACAAAATACCTAACGATAGTAAACTTATAATTAGATCTCATGGTGTTGGTAAAAATGTATACACAGACTCAGAATCTAAAAATATGGATATAATAGATACTACATGTCCATTTGTTAAAAAGATTCATGATATAGTTAAAGAGTTTTCTTCAAAAGGGTATAGAATTATAGTAATTGGTAATGCAAATCATCCAGAAATAATAGGTATTAATGGTTGGTGTGATAATGAGGCTATAGTAATAAATAGTGAGGAAGAAATTGACAATAATTTATTTGATCCATGTGATAAATACTGTGTTGTTAGTCAAACAACTGCAAACTTAGAATTTTTCGATAAAATAGTTAATATGTTAAAAGAAAAAATAAATAACTTAACTGTAAAAAATACTATTTGCTTTGCTACAAAAGAAAGACAGCTATCAGCTATTGATCTAGCAAATGAAGTTGATTGTATGGTAGTTATTGGAGGAAAACATAGTTCTAATACTCAAAAACTTGTAAATATCTGTAAGGGTATAGTTCCTACTTTTTCTATTGAGACAAAGGAAGAGTTGGATAAGGATATATTAGATGGATTTAAAATAGCAGGAGTTACTGCTGGAGCGTCTACTCCTGATTGGATAATTGACGAAGTAATTAAGTATTTAAAAGAAATATAGAGTATAGTAAAAATAGAGGAGAAATATAATTTATCCTCTATTTTTTATTTGTTATAAATCAACGCTTAGGATTAAGTTACAAACTCAACATAAATTCTTTGTATGCAAAAAAAGAGATGTCTCTTTGGATGATAAAAAATCATCTTGAGACATCTCTTTTATACTAATTTTTATTTTGGTATTTTTTCTTTTTGTATTCATATTCAGGGATTAGATTAGGAACAACAGTTCCTTGAGCTCCTGTCTCACCTTTATTACCCTTAGGACCTTGTGGACCTTGAGCTCCTGTCTCGCCTTTATCACCCTTAGGACCTTGTGGGCCAGCGGGTCCTTGTGTTCCAATACCACTACCAACATTACATAATGGGTTAATATAAACTTCTTTACCTAAGTCTACATATTGAATAGCACTTAATTTAATATATATAGGACCTTTACCAGAAGATGTTTTACCCATAACAGCGCATTGATTAACTTGGCAAATTTTTAATCTTAATATACAGTCACTTCCTTCTAATTTTAGCCCCACAGTTTGCCCAATAGAGCAATATAAAATATTAAAAATTTGAAAATCTTCACGATTTAATGGAATAACAAACATAGGGCAAGATGAAGAATTCATTTTACCAGAGCAGTAAATTTTTTTATTTTTACAACTTTTATCTGCTTTTAATTCCTTACATGAAGACATGTTACAAGAATTACATTTATTTATACAATTTTTGTCCATAATAGTACACTCCATATTGATAAAATTTAGTAGAACTTCTACGTACTATATTTATATGATAAAAATTAATTAAATGGAACAATGATGATAATAATTTGTATAATGTTAAGTGCCCATTTTTAATTTGACAAACATATGTTCTTTTTGTGCAAAATAGAACTTATTAACTTAAATTTGCTATAGTTAACATAATAATATTAAAGGTAACTAATATAATTTTATATAAGTTGATCTTATTGAATAATAAACTAAAAAAAGATAAAACTAAATTAATAGACACAATTTAGTTTTATCCGAGGAGAGAAATATATAAATGTATATATTAAATCTAATAACGAAACAAATAACAAAAAATATAGATGATATCTGTTTTAAGCAAGATTACCATTTTGTATTATGTAATCCATGGGAATTGAAGTTTTTCAAATGTGCTTTAAATTTAAACAATGAAACATATAAAGACTGCCTTTCATTTGATGATAAGGTAAGAGTTAATATATTTGATGAATATATCTTCTTTACTCTCACTAATTTTCAAATGATACATGATAATTTATTATTAGAAGAGATTAATATATTCTTATCTGAAAAATATATGCTGCTTGTTCTAAGGAAAAGGAATGAAGTATATAGTCAGATAAAAGAATTGATGCATGAAAATTTCTACTATAAATCTAATCCCACCTTATCGTTATTTATAATGTATTCAACTATACTTAGAATAATAATATCTAATCAGTTTGACAATTTAGGCATGGTAGAAGAAAGGATTTTAGAGTTAGAAGATGAAATTATAAACGAAGTAGTTGAGGATGTATCTAGTAAAATAAGAGATATTAGATTTATATGTAGAAGTTGTGTAAAAAATATTAGACCTCTTACTTACATTATGGACAACTTATTAAAGGAAGGGATAGAATTTTTCTCGAATGAAGATACCCATAAGTCATATTTAGAAAAAGAATATCACAAGCTTTTACAAGGATTAGATCTCTCTATAGATAAACTTTATAACTTTGCATTAGCTAATAGAGAAATGTCCGACAAACTTTTAGATATATATTCTTCTAAAGTTTCAGAAAGGACAAATAATCTTATAACTAAACTTACTATTTTCACAGGGATGGCTGTACCTATAAGTATAATTACTGGTATATATGGTATGAACTTTAAATACATGCCAGAATTAACTTATATATATGGATATAGAATTACTATTATAATAATTTTATTGATTATTATAATTAGTTTTGTTATTTTTAAGACAAAGAAATTTTTATAAGGATAAAAAGTTACCATAATACTATTACAGTAACTTTCATGTGTTATTTGGTTATTTTTAACAACGAATGTACAAAAACATCTTAAATCACAATCTAAGTCAAATACATTGATTTTGATATAAATATATAATAAAACTTATCAAGTGGTCTTAAAATCAATTTAAAAAGGTTCGATTTATTTACTAATCTGAAAAATATCAGGTTTACACAATTAATTTAAGGAAACTCTCTTTATTTAATCAATTCATCTTATCCAATTGAAATTTACATGTAATACTGGACTAGGGTAAAATATAAAAGCTTAGATATAAAGTTTAGTATTTTACAAACCTATTTTATGACTTTTATATTCCTAATTATTTTAATTACAATAATCATGCCTAAATTATAATTTTTATCTGTAAAATCTATTAAACAAACAAAAGTTACCATAATAGTATTATGGTAACTTTTGTTTGTTTGTAAAATATGTTTTTTCGTTTGTTTTTTTATATTAGGTATTTAAATGTATTTTAAATATTTTTTCTTCTTCAGTAAATTTTTATATTAATAACATCCTCAAGCTGCCTTAAAATCAATTTAAAAAGGTTAGAATTTATTACTAATCTAAAGTTGTATTGATGTCACGATAAATTAACCCATTTTTCTCCCTTTATTAAATAATGTATCTGAAATTTTATCTGAAGCTTCTTGATCCATTTCTTTAAGAGCGTGAGAATATATATTAAGAGTTGTATTAATGTTTGAATGTCCAACTCTTTCTGAAATAACTTTTATAGGAACTTTAGCATTAATTAATAATGTAACATGAGAATGACGTAAATCGTGGAATCTTATATGCTTTAAATTGTTTTCTTTTAAAAACAATCTAAACTTTTTGCTCAGAACATCTTGAGCTATAGGATTTAAATTTTTATCATAAAATACAAGTTCTCTATGTGATTTTTCACCTTTTAATTTAGCGGATAATCTGTCTTTTTTAAGTCGCTTTAACATGAGAATAATCTCTTTTGGCGCTGATATAGTTCTGATAGATGATTCAGTTTTAGGCTCTTTTAAGATAACTTTACCATTATCCCTAACGGTTATTTTATCTATTGTAATAGTGGAATCATTGAAATCTATGTTGTTCCAAGTTAATCCTAGGATTTCTGATATTCTCAGACCTAGTCCACTTGCAAGTATAATAGGTAATTCTATAGAAGTGCCTTGACACTTTTCTAGTAGTAATTGCATATCGTTTGCATCGTAAATATCATTTTTGTACTTTTTATTTTTAGGAACATCTACATATTGTACCACATTCTCTTTTATAAGTTTTAATTTATACGCCCTCTTTAAAACTATATTTAGTATATTTAAGTGAACCTTTATGGTTTGTGGTGTAAGCAAATCTAATAAATCATCAACATAACTTTGTATATGTATGGGTTTAATATCGCATAATTTTATATCTCCAATTAGAGGAATTATATATTTTTTGCATATCCTAATGTAACAATTATACGTTGTGATTGATAAATTCATCTTGTATTTATTTAAGAAATCTAAGATGAAATCTTCTAAAATTATTTCGTTAGGAAGTAATAATTCCTCTTTATAAATTTCTTCTTTTATCTCGTTTAATCTTTTATTTGCATCTCTTTTTAGTGGGTAAGATCCCATGTTTTTTTGTTTTCTTTTGTTTGTTTCTTTATCTAAATATTCTAAATAAACTATGTAATTCTTACTTCTTTTTCTTAAAAAAACTCTGCTCATTTTAGATCTCCTTGTGTAAAACTTCTATTAAATTATATAAATATTTTATCATAAAATGCAGAAAAAAAGTAAAATTTTTACTGACTTTCCACTGACATAATGACATTTTATAGCTTTATAATCGTTGAAATATCAGTTTTTTATCACAAAAGACATAAAAGTATATATTTTATGTCTTTTAGTATTTATTAAAACACTAGATAACATGAATTGATTCAAAATTTACTTTTTTAATAGTAGACTTGAGCCCCTAGATCAAATGAGTTATTGACCAAAAATTATCGATAATGTATAATAATTTTGTCCACACTTGAATACATATCAATGTATTTAATATAATTTCCAAACCATGATTTTATATCATGGCAAACTCTAGTGTAAGATAATAAAGGGCAATTTTAAAAGTAAAAATACACTAGGACATGTTCGAGAACTCCATGTATAAAAAACTAAGAATTTATATAGTGGCAGTATATAAAGAGCTTAGATATGACTTTTAATATAGTGGTGTAAAGTCATATAGTTCTCCTTAACCACACAGATTAAGGAGGATATAAAATGTTAAAAAGAAAAGTAATAATTGATTGTGATCCAGGGATTGATGATTCTCTGGCAATACTACTAGCAATATTATCTCCAGAGCTAGATGTATTAGGCATTACTACAGTCAGTGGTAATGTTACTTCAGATGTAGGTGCAAAAAACACACTACATGCACTTCAAATGTGTTCTTCTTTAGACACACCTGTATATGAAGGAGAAAAATACCCTTTAGTACGTGAACTTGTAACTGCGCAAGATACTCACGGAGAAGATGGTATAGGAGAGAATTTCTACGAAGACATTAAAGATATCAACATAAGAAATAATGCTGTGGATTTTATTATTGAAACACTACACAAAAACGAAAATGTATCTATAATAGCACTAGGCCCTTTAACCAATATAGCAAAAGCTTTGCAAAAAGATAAAGAAGCTTTTAATAACATGGATGAATTTATTTCTATGGGTGGTGCTTTTAGAGTAGAAGGGAATTGTTCTCCTGTAGCCGAGTTTAATTATTGGGTAGATCCTCATGCTGCAAATTATGTATTCCAAAACTTACCTAAAACAATTCACATGGTTGGATTAGATGTTACAAGAAAAATTGTACTTACACCTAATATTATTGAATTTATCAATAGACTTGATGAAAAAATGGCTAAGTATATAACTGATATAACAAGATTTTATATTGATTTCCATTGGAAACAAGAAAAAGTTATCGGTTGCGTAATAAATGACCCTCTAGCCGTAGCTTATTTTATAGACAGAAGCCTATGTAGTGGATTTAAATCTTTTGTTCAAGTAGTAGAAGATGGTATGGCAATCGGTCAGACAATGGTTGATGTAGCTGATTTTTATAAAAAAGAAGCTAATTGCATAGTCCTAGATAAAGTTAATGAAAAAAGATTTATGAATATGTTTTTAAAAAGACTTTTCAAAGATCATGAAAGCATAATTGATTTAATACTAGGAGGAATATAATATGGAAAGTAAATTTTCTGTAAGAACTATGACTTTGATTTCATTTGGTATAGCAATTAATATTGTAGGTGCATTCATAGCATTAGGCTTGAGACTACCAATATATTTAGATTCTATAGGTACAATAATGATAGCTGCTATACTAGGTCCAAAATATGCAATAATTACAGGTCTATGCGGATCTATAGTTAGTGGTATAACTTTCGATATTTATTCCTTATACTTTGCCCCTGTACAAATTTCTACAGGGTTACTTGCAGGAATAATGTATAAAAAAGAATTTTTAAAAGGATTTAAAATACCTTTAGGAGTATTTGCCTTTGTACTTCCTACATCAATTTTAAGTTCTATAATTGCAGCAGGAGTGTTTGGAGGAATTACTTCTTCAGGATCTTCATATATAGTTCAATTTTTAAGTGTTTTCGGTGTGGGTAAAGTAACTAGTATAGTAATAACTCAAATTTTTACAGATTATACTGATAAGTTTATAGGAGTATTATTAGTTAACTTTGCACTATCCGTATTACCTAGTAATTATATTGAAAAAACAAAAAAAATTTTAAGTAAAGGTGAATTTAATGGATAGATATAGTGAAATTACAAATAAAAATCAAAGAGAAATCGTACTTTTAAAAGGCTTTCCTTGTGTATGGGGGAAATGTTCTTTTTGTGATTATATAGATGACAATTCTTCTTTAGAAGATGAAATAAATAAATTAAACTTTGACGTGCTTTCTAATGTTAAAGGTAAGTATAAGGTGTTAGAGGTAATAAATTCAGGCAGTTGTTTTGAACTTCCTAAGGATACATTAAAACGTATAAAAGATATAATAGTAGATAAAAAAATCGAAAAACTATTCTTAGAAAGTCATTGGTGTTATAGAAATAAATTACAGGAAATGAGAGATTTCTTTAACATTCCTATAACATTTAAAATAGGTATTGAAACTTTTGATAATGAATTTAGAAATAATTATTTAAATAAAAATGCAAAATTCAACTCTTATAAGGACGTAGTAAAATATTATGACTCACCTTGTCTTATGGTAGGTATAAAGGGTCAAACTAAAGAAATGATAGATAATGATATAGAAATAGCCTTAAATAATTTTAATCATGCTACAATAAATGTATTCGTAAATAATACAACAAATGTCAAAAGAGATGATGAATTAGTAGAATGGTTTATAGATAAATATAAATATCTAGATAAGAATCCTAACGTAGAAATACTTTATAATAATACGGACTTTGGAGTAGGAGACTAATCTAACTAAATAAAATATATTAAAAAGATACTAGAAAATAATAGTATCTTTTTTAGTATTATAAAAAATCATATACTTATCCTGCATAATAAAGAAACACTTCTAACATATATGTGTATATAATATATTAAAAAACATTAGGAGAGTTTTTTATGTATGATTCAAAATATACTCATATAAAAATACTTGTTACAAAAAGAACTATTTTAAGACCTATAATGATAGAAGATGCACAAGATTTATTTGAGTACTATAGCAATGGTAAAGTATTAAAATATATCCCCATTAAAACCCATAAAAATATACAAGAAACTAAAAAGTTTATATCAACATATTTTATAGATAATTACAATAAAAAAAAATATAGTCATTACGCTATAGTATATAAAAATAACAAAAAGGTAATAGGCAACATAGGGTTTAATAATATATCTCCTAATTCATCAGAAGGAGAAATTGGAATATGTATAAATCCTAATTATTGGGGATTAAACTTATCAACTGAATTATTAGGTACAATATTAAAATATGGATTTTATGATTTAAATCTAGATAAGATTTATGCTGTTGTATATGATGATAATAAATATTCAAAATCACCTTTATTAAAATATAATTTTGAATTTTCTCATGAATTTACTAAAAGATTTGCTTCTTTGAATAATAAGCATATAAAATGTCAAAAATACTTTTTAAGTCGAGAAATTTATTTAAATAAAAATAATAAAGGATAAATATTACTTTTTTATTTAAATACTTGTATTTTTATTGTATACTTAAATGAGATAATTAAACTTTTAATAAGAAGGGATTGATATAAATGAAAGTATTCGCACCAGAATCTGCAATACATGCATTAAAAGAGATTATAGCAGAAAATCAAGATAAACCAAATAGTGTAAGAGTTTATTTTGCTGGATTTGGTTGTTCTGGACCAAGTTTTGCATTAGCTTTAGATAAAGAAGTAGAAGGAAAAGATGTATCTTGTGATTTAGAAGGAATTCACTTCATAATGGATCAGGATGAATTTTTAACTTATGGAAATGTTATAATCCAAGAAGTACCTAATCAAGGATTTGTAGTTTTAGTTGAGAATATGCCTTCAGGTGGAGGCGGTTGTTCTGGCTGCTCAGGCGGTTGCGGTTGCTAATTATCTTTAGAGATTATAATTTAGAGTACTGGTTTTTTAGGCTAGTACTCTATTATTTTGACCCAAAATAAAGGAGAAAAAATATGAGAAGAAGAAAGAAAAAAGGATCTGACATAAAATTATTAAGTCATATTAATTACGTAATAAGAGATGATATAAATGAAATAAAAGGAAAATGGCATGATAAGTTTAATAATAACAATCCTATTTATGCTGAATTTGGAACAGGAAGAGGACAATTTATAACAACTCTTGCTGCACAAAACCCTAATATTAATTTTATAGCTATGGAAATAAAAGAAGAAGTATTATTAAAAGCAGTAGAAAAAGCAGAAGAAGCTAAATTAAAGAACATACTTTTTATATGGGGAGATGTTAATAGTATTCTAGATTACTTTGATAAAAAAGAGTTATCTAGAATTTATATAAACTTCTGTGACCCATGGCCTAAGAAGAGATGGGAGAAGAGAAGACTTACTCATACCAATTTCTTAAATAAATATTATGAGATATTAAATAATGAAGGTGAAATTCACTTTAAATCCGATAATGAAAAGTTATTTGAATTTACTTTGAATGAAATATGTAAAAATCCATGGAGATTAAAAAATATTTCTTTAGATTTAGCTAAAAATGATGACTTTATAAATGTTACAACAGAATATGAAGACAAATTCATGTCTCAAGGTATGAAAATATATAGATGTGAAGCTAGAAAACAACCGCTATAAATGTCATAAAATATAAAAAAGGCTTAATTATTAAGCCTTTTTTATTTAGAATAAATCAGTTTTTCTTCGTGTAATTATTAATCCCCATATTACAATTAAATAATAACATATATACAGGGTATTTCTAATATCATCTGCTTCCATACCAAAAACTAGTATATTTGCATCTGGTAATACAACTAGTACAGACGCAATTATAAATAATACGGGATTTACTATTATTTGTCTCTCTGATCTAAATAACAATATATTCCCAGCCCACATTAAGGTTGAAATAAAAAATAAAACTTTAAAAATAAATTGGAAATTATCCAACATATTCAAGGCTCCCCTCTACTCAGTGGATTTGATAATATTATTTCCATATTAGGCAAATATAATCAATTTATTGAGCTTTTCATTTAATTAAATTTAACTCAGTTCATTAAAATTATATATCTTTTTTAGATAAATATAAAGACGTTTTTTAATACTATGCAAATATTATACTATATTTATATTATAGAAATATTTAAAACAAAATTATCATATTAATTCTATATAGAAACAAATAGGAGAGTGATATAAGTTGAAATTCTATATTTGGTATACTCAAGCTTTAGGCGGAGTATTAGGTATAGCATCATGTATTTATTCATATTTACGTGGGGATATATTTACATATAGTAATATAAGTGGTAATTATGATATATTAGGTTTTGGCGGAGTAGTAGCTAGTTATTTATTATATCCTTTATGTTTTATAAGTTTTATATTTGCTATTATAATAGCTATAAAGGAAGATATTATAAATAGAAAAATATTTAATATACAATTTATTAAATATAATAGCTTTTTTACTTTTTCAACTGTTATTATAGGAATAATAGGTTGTAAACTTATTTTTATTATTCCTTCTTTGTTTATATTATGTAATTATTATATTCCTTTTATATTTAATAATAATAAACAAGTAAATTTAGAAATGTATAACAATAATAATCGCATAGAAAATACTAATGCATGTAAAGAATCTAACTTAAATGAATTAAAAGTACTTAATACTAAAAAAGAAATAGCTATTCATCTACTACATAAAGATGCAAACATAAATTTTATCAACGAAATAACAGGTCTTTCACTTGATGAATTATATAGAATAAAAAATGAAGCTAAAAAAATAGATGAAATTGACCATAAAAATAAAGATACTAGGTGATAATATTGACCTAGTATCTTTATTTTTATTCCATTTTAACTTCAATATTTATAATATACTTATATTCAAATTCATGAAATGAATGTACATGACCCCCATATTATATGAAAAAATAATAATATAAAATCAGAGACTAGTAAAAATCACTTCCCATTTATTATTTTATGGTACTAAAGTACAATCAGCAGCATGTAATATACTTTTATTCTTTACCAATAATGATAATAGTATCATTCCATTAAATATTTCTCATCTAAATTTATTATTTCAATTTAATAATGAAGCTGGGACATATTTATATTTTTTAGTATGCTGTATATTATAAAAGCAACTATTTATAAAATAAATAAAGGTATTTATGCTATATACATAGAAATATACCTATGTAATAAAAATGTATTTAGTACTTTAGGATACTATTTTAAACAACATATGAATGTAGCTATTACTTAAAAAATATGTTTTAAAACAAATCAAGGGGGATATTGAAATGGAAGTATTAAAAGTTTCTTCAAAGTCTAATCCTAATTCTGTAGCTGGAGCTTTAGCAGGAGTACTAAGAGAAAAGGGAAGTGCAGAAATACAAGCGATTGGTGCAGGTGCGCTAAATCAAGCTATAAAATCTATAGCTATTGCTAGAGGTTTTGTTGCACCTAGCGGTTTAGACTTAGTCTGTGTTCCAGCATTTACAGATATAGAAATCGATGGAGAGCAAAAAACAGCTATTAAGTTAATTATAGAACCTAGATAATAAATTTTATATTTCAAGAAATTTAATAATATTCCCATCTAGATAATTTCTAAATGGGAATATTATTTTTTTACTTTTTATCTTATTGATTACTAATATATATGATAAAAAGAGAATAATAATTTATCTAGTAATAACATTATAAAATAATTTCATATAACATTGTTGACGTATATATAGTAGTGGGGGAAATATAACTAATCTTTAAATGTATATTTAGGGAATAGTTATTACTAGGTAGGGATATAAGTATCTATTTAACCTCTTTTTTGTATATTTACAATATTAATTATAATTTCTCTCTACATAACTTCAACTGTTGTGTTTATATTTATAATTAATTATAAATCTATATTATTATAATAAAAATCTATTGCTTATTGAAACCGACTAATATTTGTGATATTTTCTAATATATAAATATTAGTCTATTGGAGGAATTCCTTTGAAAGAAAATAAAATAATAAAAATAAATAATAAATCAGATAAACCTGATAATATAGTTCTAAGAGATCATACTCTTATTGAGAAATGTATAAATATTGAAAAACAACTTCCAGACTTTATGAAAGATTATTTCATATACTTGAAAGGATCTGTTGCAATTTCAACTAGAGCTGCTTATTTAGAAGATATCTATTTCTTTTGCTACTATCTTATAAACGAAACTGATATTACTCAAGCTTCTGAAATAAAATATATTACAGTTTCTGAATTTAACAACATAAAATCTAGAGACGTTAATCTGTTTTTAGGTGATTTCTGTCCAAGATATTATAGAGAAAGAAATAATAGTACATTTATATATGAAAATAATAATAGAGCTTTAGCCAGAAAAAAATCATCTATCTCTACTCTATTTAAATTTTTATATAGGAATGAACAAATAGATAGTAACATCACAGACGGTTTTAATCCAATAAAGTTGCCTAAGCCTCAACCTGATGCAATAAAGAGACTTGATATAAATGAAGTGGCCATTATGCTTGAAGCTGTAGAAACAGGAGAAGGTTTGAGTAAGAAAGAAGCAATATACTGGGAGAAAACAAAACTTAGAGATAAAGCTATACTTGCACTATTTGTAACATATGGACTTAGATTAAATGAGCTTCGTGAACTTAACATCTCTTCTTTTAATTTTTCTAGAGGAGAATTTAAAATTTATAGAAAAAGAGGAAAAGAAGTTTTGATGCCTATTAATAAAACTTGTGAGTATGTAGTAAAAGATTATATTAATAATGAAAGACCTAGTGATGAAAATTTATCTGAAGAAGTTAAAGATGCCTTATTTTTATCATTACAAAAAAAACGTCTTACATCTAAGGCAATTAGACAATTAGTAAAAAAATATACTTCTATATGTATGAACACTAGTAGGGATAAAGGATATAGTCCTCATAAATTAAGAGCTACAGCTGCCACTTCTCTAATACAATCTGGTTTTTCTATTTATGATGTAAAAACTTTGTTAGACCATGATAATGTAACTACGACTCAACTTTATGCTGCTCATAAGAAGAATATTAAACGTGATATTGTAAATAATTTTGAATGGATAGATGATGAAGATATTAAAGATAATATTATAGACGATATTGATACTAACGATAATGAAAATTTATAAAAAATGATAAAAAATAGAATTGAGAACAAATGTTTGTATCATTACTAAGTATATGATACAATATATAATAGTAAAGTAATTATTATTAATGTAATACTAATATATTATCAAGAAATGAGTGATTATATGTACTTAGATTTAACAAATAAACAGATAATGATCTTAGAATTTATTAAAGAACAACAATTTGATAAAGGGTATCCCCCATCAGTTAGAGAAATTTGTACTGCTGTTGGTTTAAAATCTACTTCTACAGTTCATTCTCATTTGAATAAACTTGAAAAATTAGGATATATAAAAAGAGACCCAAGTAAACCACGAGCAATTGAAATATTAGATAATAATACTAATGAAGCTCCAGGTTTAAATCAGGAAATAGTACCTATACCTATAGTAGGTCAAATTACTGCCGGTGAACCTATATTAGCAGAGCAAAATATCGAAGAATATATGCCTTTACCAATTAACTTAGTTAATGGTAAAAATAATTTTATTTTAAAAGTTAGGGGCGAAAGTATGATTAATGCAGGAATACTTGATAGAGACTATGTAATCATAGATAAGATGAATCATGCATCTAATTCTGAAATCGTAGTTGCTTTAATAAATGGTGAAACAGCTACTGTGAAACGATTCTTCAAAGAAGGTAGAAAAGTAAGATTACAACCGGAAAATGAATTTATGGATCCTATTATTTTAGATGAGAGAAATGTAGAAATAGTTGGAATTGTAAAAGGTGTATTTAGAGTATTATAAAAAGTCTTCTATATTAAATAGAAGACTTTTTATTTTTAACATTTATTAAAATTATGCTAAATTTAAAGCTATATCCATCATTTTAGTAAATGCTACTTGTCTTTCATGAGCAGTAGTAGCTTTGCCTTCTAGCGGACAATCAGATATAGTAAGTATAGCTAATGCGTTAACTCCAGCTCTTGCAGCATTCATATAAAGTGCAGCAGCTTCCATCTCAACACATAATACTCCCATTTTAGTCCATTTTCTTAGACCATCTAATCCTTCATCTCCGTAGAATACATCACTTGATAATATATTTCCTACATGTACATCTACACCTTGTTCTTTAGCTACAGAAACAGCTTTTTCAACTAATTCATAGCTAGCTATTGGTGCATAAGTACCTGGTAAGTTATATTGAGATGCAAAGTTAGAATCTGTACATGCTCCCATTCCTATAACTATATCATATAAGTCTAATTTATCACTTAATGCTCCAGCAGACCCTATTCTTATTAAATTTTTAACACCGTAGAAGTGTATTAATTCAAAAGAATATATTCCTATTGATGGCATACCCATACCTGAACCTTGAACTGATATTCTCTTTCCTTTATAGTATCCTGTATATCCATACATTCCTCTAACTGTATTATATTCTACAACATCTTCTAAGAAGTTCTCTGCTATAAATTTAGCTCTTAAAGGATCTCCTGGTAATAATACTGTTTCAGCTATATCTCCGACTTGTGCTCCTATATGAGGAGTTGGAACTGGTGATTTACTCATCTTATTTCCTCCTAATTTTTTTAGTTATTAAATTACATATTAAAATATTATTTATGTATATTTTATCTTCTCTATTATATTATACACATAATTTAATGTAAACATATAACTTAATTTTGTATTCAAAAAATGCTATTTTTAACCACATAGAACAAACGTTCTATTCTTTATAAAGCAGCACTTTTATCCCTTTGGAATAAACTCTTCTATAGTATTTTCTAGCTCATCACTCTCCAACATATTATAGCTTTTCTCATAAATATTGTTAAAATAAGATCCTTTAGGAAAAATTAAGAAAGAAGATTTGCTTAAAAATCTGCTTATAATTTGATCCTTATTACTGAATTGTCTAATTATATTATTTTCATCTTCATACTCTCCTCTATACCAGTTATAAATATCAATGTATTGTCCATTATCTAGCATAACTAAATCTTCTTTATATAAACATTTATAGTCATAAATTGGTGTTTGCTCTAAATTATCTGTCTCAATTCTAAAATATGCCCAAGAAAAAGCTTCATCATAATAATGAAAAGAAAGTTTAGTTGGTTTTATTACATCTATAGAACTATCTGTGATTAACTCTAAGCATCTATCCTCTTTTGAAAAATCTGCTCCCATCAAATCATAGACTTGTCCATTTGGATAAAATATATTATTTAGATTCTTATCACATAGAGTAAATAATATATTTAGAATATCTATTTCATCTTTCCATATGCAAGTATTAGGAATGGCTTTAGGAAATATCTGTATTATTTTCTCTTCCCATCTTTGTATGTTTTTATCTACCTTAATTTCTCTATTATGCAATTTCACTCCTCCTATAAAAATAAGTTTTTTTATCATAGTAATATATATTTAATTATTATGATAAAATATGAAATTTTATACATATTTATATTAGATTATATGATATACTTACAATTAATCATGAAATTGAAAGGTGGCAATCATAGTGTATACACATCAAAGACCTATTATAAGTATTATAATTCCTATATATAATACTGGAAAATATTTAGAAAAATGTTTGGATTCCATAGTTAAGCAAAGTTTTAATGATTTTGAAGTAATATGTGTAGATGATGGATCCACAGATAATTCTTATGATATATTAACAGAATACAAGAATAAATATAATAACTTTAAGATTATTCATCAGTACAATCAAGGAGTTGCTGTAGCAAGAAATACAGGATTAAAATATGTAGATGGTGATTATATTATTTTTATTGACAGTGATGATTTTATAAAAAATGATTATCTTGAAAAATTATATAATGAATGTATAAAAACTAATGCTGATGTTGTGATATGTAATTTTTACAGATATTATGATAAATTGTCTACATCCATACCTGTCTTATATAAAAAAAGAAGGGGCATCTATTCGTCAGACGATATATTAAAATCTTTAATTCCAGATAATCTTATACATTCATATCTTTGGAATAAATTGTGGAAGAAAAACTTATTTGATAATATGGTTTTTCCTAATATAAAATATGAGGATATAGCTATAATGTGTCAACTATTTTATAAAGCTAACAAAATATCAATTATAGATGATTCACTTTACTATTATAGAATAAGAAAAACTAGTATTGTTAGAAATTATTCAATAACTACTCAAAATGACTATATGAAAGCTTACTTCTATACAAGAATCTTTCT
>NZ_JAGHFM010000414.1 GCF_017888745.1 Terrisporobacter sp.
ATTAAAGTAGAAACTATAGAAGCATCTTCCACCCAAACATCACTTAACTCACTATCTGCTATAACTACAATAGCAAGAGGGGCACTTTTTAGTGGTAGTGTTCCATATTTTTTACATGTTTCTAGCTTAGAAATTGTCTCTCTATCCTGCACAACTATAAGTTCTACAGGCTTTTTGCCCATAGATGAAGGTGCTAAAAGTCCTGCTTTTAATAATTTTTCCACATCTTCTTTTGAAACAGGTTCATCTGTAAATTTTCTTATACTTCTTCTATTTTTTAATAAATCTATCATCTCTTAATCCTCCTAATTAAAGTTGTATATAATTAATTTTTTCATTTTTATAAATATAAGAATAAATAATATTAATATAATCAATATAAGATTTATTATATATTACTTTTTTATCATCATTTAATATAAGCTCTATAATTTTATTTATCAGATTATTTCTGTCTTCATCTTTAAATTTATCTAAGTTAATGATATCACTAAACTCTACACTAATACCATTAATAAAATATAATTTATAATTCTTTTCATCCATCTTTATCCAAAGTATAAGTTTTGGATTTTTCTTAAGCAAATCAAAGGCATTTTGTTTATGACTTATGCTTTTAATTAGTTCCACATTATTTTTTATTTGTAGAGCTTTTTCAAAATTCAATGATGATGATTCTTTTTTCATTGTTTCTTCCAACTCTTTTATTAAATCATCCTTACCATTGAAAGTATCTAGTAAAATCTTATAAATTTCTTTATATTCTTTTTCTGTATTCACTCTACAAGGACCTATACATTTTTTTATATTGTATCGAATACACTTTGTTTTTGTATTGCATATGGGTAATTTAAAATAATCTAATAAAAAATCTCTAAGAGCAAATAACCTTTTATTCATAGAAAATGGTCCAAAATAAATTCCATTCTCATCTTTATCATCCACCACATCAAGTAGATTTAGACTATTTACATCTATTTTTATGTATTTATATTTTTCATAATTATTCATTAAAGTGTTATACATTGGTCTTATATTATGAATATAATCACACTCTAACAAAAGAGCATCCAGCTCCGTATCAGTAGTAATATAATCTATATCATTTATAAATTTAACCATTCTTTCAATCTTACGAGATCTATTTAAATTTTCTCTGAAATAACTTTTTACACGACTTCTTAAATTTATTGATTTTCCTACATAAATAATATTGTTATAAGCATCTTTCATTATATAAATACCACTACACTGTGGCATGTTATCTATCTTATCTTTTAAATTCATTAGTTATATTTCTCCAAAAATTCTTTATCAATACTGAAATCTATTTTAACATAATGTTTATATTTTTTATATCTCAATAAATCAACGTATCAATAATGATGAATAGTATATAAAAAAATAAAAGTTTTATTGTAAATTGACAAAATAATCACTACTATTATTATGTATGATTACATTTTTATCATAAAAACTTATTTAATAGGCTATGTTAAACTATTTGGTTGGTAAATAGAATATTAGAAT
>NZ_JAGHFM010000367.1 GCF_017888745.1 Terrisporobacter sp.
CCTATAGATTTTCATTATTGTTATTATTTTACACTATAAGCTTTTTATTATATTTATATATAGTTTATTGTTAATTCTTCCTATTAACTTAATTTTCTTATTTTCCTAATTTTATTTTATCTTATATTAAAATCATTTTCAAATAAAAAATTCGCTTCGCTCATGTCGCCAACGACTTTGTCCGTTGCTTAGAATTTCTACTTATTTAGCTAATTCTAAATCTTTAATTTCATATTTATTGCTATAAAGTCTAAACCCCTATAATCACAATGTATAATTTTTATTTTATGTAAAATTCTTGCATTTTAACTAATTATTTTTAATTTTTGGTATAATGTATCTATATTTTAAAATTAATTTCTAAGGGGGAGGAAATTTTGTCAAATAAAAAGAAATTTTCGACTAAAAAGATAGTAATTGCTTTACTTATTTTATTGATAGCAATTCCAGTAGTTACATTCTACTCATTTTATAATAAGTTAAATGTGGTTAAACCATCTCAAGATAAAAATGGTGAAAGTAGTTATGAGTCAAAATATGAAAAAGTAGATGGTATTACTAATATTTTATTATTAGGTACTGACGGTAGAGAAAAAGAGCTAGCTTATCGTTCAGACTGTATGATGATTGCAACGATAGATGCTAATAACAAAAACATTAAGTTAACATCTCTTGCTCGTGATACTTATGTAGATATTCCTGGAAAAGGTAAAGGAAAATTAAATGCTGCCTATTTCTGGGGAAAAGAAGATTTATTATTCCAAACTATAGAAGAAAACTTTGAACTTAAATTAGATAATTATATTCAAGTTGATTTTGATGATTTAATGAATATTATATTTATTTTAGGTGGAGTTGAAGTTGATGTAAATGAACGTGAACTTGAAATAGTAAATGACTATATAGTTCCTTCATATGAACAATGTACTTATTCTAATAAAGGTGAGATGAAACTTTTAACTAAGACTGGTAAACAAACAATAAATGGATATCAAGCTATTGCTTACACTAGAATTAGAAAGACAGATAGTGCAATTAATAGAGATGAAAGACAAAGAGAAGTTATGCTTGCTGTAATAAACAAAGTTAAAGCTATGAAATTCTCTGAGTATCCTCATCTACTTAACACATTATTACCATATGTATCAACAAATCTATCTCCAACAGATATTTTAAATATTGCATTTACGGCTTATAGCTTTGGTGATAATTTAGTTGTAAAACAAGGTCAATTCCCAATTATAGATAATGTTCATGTTAAAGGTGGAATTTATAAAAAAGCTGGCTGGATATGGTTATACGACTTAAACTCTGAAGTAGTTTTAAGAGATTTTATTAATAAAGATATTGATATGGATAAACATGAATATTTAAATGATAATAGTAATATTCAATTGAACTATTAAATATTAGTTTTAGGATAACTTTGAAGGGTGTGTCATTTTTGACACGCCCTTTATTTAACTTTATCATAAATTATTTTCTAATATATCTGTAATTCTCTTAGAAGCAAGTCCATCTCCATATGGATTAGATGCATTACTCATACTTTTATAAATTTCTTCATTATCAATAAGTTCCTTAAAATTTGCATAAATACTCTCTTCATTTGTACCTACTAACCTAAGCGTTCCAGATTTTATACCTTCAGACCTTTCTGTAGTATCTCTCATTACAAGAACAGGCTTTCCAAGAGAAGGTGCTTCTTCTTGTATTCCTCCACTATCTGTAAGTATAAGGTAGGATTTATTTAAAAAATTATGAAAATCAATTACATCTAAAGGCTCTATAATTTTAATTCTTTCATGATTGCCTAAAATTTCATTTGCCATATTTCTCACTAATGGATTCATATGAATCGGGTAGATAACTTTTATATCTTCGTATTTATCTACAATTTTTTTAATGGCCTTAAACATGTTTTCTAAAGGTTTACCTAGATTTTCTCTTCTATGAGCAGTAAGCATTATTAATTTATCTTCCCCTATCCAGTCAAAAACTTCATGTTGGTAATCTTCTTTTACTGTAGTTTTGAGAGCATCTATGGCAGTATTTCCCGTCACGTAAATATTTTCTTCATTTTTTCCTTCTTTTAGTAAATTCTCTTTAGCCATATTAGTTGGAGCAAAATGATATTTAGCTATTATACCAGTAGCTTGTCTATTAAACTCTTCAGGAAAAGGAGAATTTATATTATATGTTCTAAGACCTGCTTCTACATGACCTACTGGTATTTGTAAATAAAAGGCTGCCAGTGATGTTACAAAAGTTGTAGTGGTATCACCATGAACTAAAACTACGTCAGGTTTTACATTTTCCAAAATATTTTTCATTTTAGATAATATATTATGAGTAACATCAAACAAAGTTTGCTCATTTTTCATTACATCTAAGTCAAAATCAGGTACAACATCAAAAACTTGAAGTACTTGATCTAACATTTCTCTATGTTGCCCTGTAACACATACTATTGTTTCTATACTTTTTCTATTTTTTAATTCTTTTACTAAGGGACACATTTTTATAGCTTCGGGTCTAGTACCAAATACTATCATTGCTTTTTTCATATTATATTTCATTCCTAACATGTTAAATTAATATTTTTTATAATATATTGATTATTATATTGAATTGTTATAATTTTATATTATACAGTTATATTAATTATTTTATACATATAAATAAAATATTTCAACTTATATGGCTTAAAAGTAAAATTTTTAAATTATTTAATACATTAATTCTTTTATATCTACATATTATTC
>NZ_JAGHFM010000415.1 GCF_017888745.1 Terrisporobacter sp.
AAATCACTAATTATTAATTTTGTTATAATTTAGTAACCATAAATTTTTAGCAATAATTTTTTATTATTTTGTAATAAAAAAGTAGCATAATAAATATGCTACAGCTTGTTAATATTATTAATTTATATACTAGTTTTACAACTTTTGTATTCAATATTTATATGTACCAAGGTATCATTTTTTCATATCAATAAATTACAATTTTAATTTATATCTAATCAAAATAAAATATCTTCATCTATAATTTCAGACTCTTCTATAGTACTATCTTCTAGTATTACACCTTCTTCAGCGTTATTTTTAGCCTCTATTCCTCTTTTCGCAACTATTAATCCTAAGTCTGTAAGTATTAGTTCTAAAAAAATAGTAAACATAGCTAAATCATCCTCATTTAATTCTTCAGCTATACTATATGCTATTACAGAAGATAAAAGTATATAGTCAGCATAGCTAAAGGAAGATAATCCAATTCCTTCATCACATTTTTTCTTTGACTTATTATTACAATTATTTTTCTTATTTTGTTTCGTCTTTTTTCTTTTATATTTATTATTTTTATTATTCTTTTCATTTGCCAATTTTAACACCTCTTTGCATATAAGTATCATAATTATATTTATTACTTTGATATAATCAATATTATTCATAATCTAAAATTTAATTATCTAATTTTCAAAATTAGCAAATAAAAAAATTATCTTCCCTTTGTCCACTGCGTCAACACTCCACTTCATAAGAGCAGTGTCTTCCACGTTGCCAAGTAACAAAGTTGCAAATTATATGTTGTCTAAAAAACAGATAATATAATTTCCTTACAATAAAAAAAATCTAGGTTAGAATAACCTAGATTTTTAGTATTTTTAAAATTTATACAAATAACATAAATATAAAATGTGCTGATATCCCTGCACAAAGCCCACCTATTGTATGTGAAAGTATTGCTTTTCCTGTTAACGGTCTTGCATCTAAAGCATCCATCATACCTACATGAGTGCTTAAATATCCACTCCAGCACATACCCATTGCTGTAAATACTGCTATATCATTTGGAGTTATAACTCCATCAGTTATAAACTGAGGTACTAAACTCATAGCAGCTCCAACAGCACCTAAAGATGTTATAGGAAATGCTATAGCCTCTGGTGAAGTAAATCCAAATAATGGCTCTAATATAAAACTTAATTTCTCACCTATTATAGGAAGAAGACCTATACCTTCATATGCTGCTCCAGTATAAACTGCATTGCCTGTTACTGGATCTGTAGATGGTCCAAAAGTTAAAAGCATTACAAGGGTACAAACTACCAATACTCCTGGTATTATAGCAAGTCCAAGTTCAACACCTGTTTTACCACCTTCAAGCATTGCGTCTAACACCCTTTGAAATAAATTTCCATCTCTAATTTCTCTCATTTCTTCTATTTTATTAGAAACTTTCTCTTCTCCTTTTACAGGCTTATAATTGTAATACTTTTTAGTAAAATGTATCATTATTCTAACACTTATAATACTTCCTATTATTGCCCCCACATTACCTATTAAAGCTGGCAATACATATTCGCTACCTTGAGATATCATGAATGTTGTAACTATAAGTCCCATACCAAAAGCTGTTCCTAAATTACAAAGAGGTGCCACTTGATAATTTTTAAAATATCTTGTAAATGATTTGTCCTTTGCAAATGCAATGATGGCAGGATTATCTGATAAGTAAGTTGTAATAGCTCCAGCTATACTAGCTCCAGGCATGCCATATAGCGGCTTCATAAATCCTGCAAATATTTTATTTAATAAAGATATTACTCCAAATTCAGATAAAAGCGCACTTACTGCGCCTGCTAAAACAGCTAAAGACATTATTAAAAAAACTGTATTTAACAATAAATCATGGGCCGTACTCATAATTACTTTGAACATAATTCCAGCCCCCATAACACTAGAAATATATCCGAACCCACCTACTAATATTGCCAAAAATACAAATGTTTCTAAACCAACAGTCTTAACTTTCCTCTTACTACTCCCTGTATCCATAAAATATCCTCCTATACTTTCCAATATTTGATATATATTTTAATCGTATTTTATTTATAAATCAAGTGTTTATGTCTAAATATTTACTATTTTTATAAAAAACAATATATTTATCTCTAAATATTTACTATTTTTTTTAATAATTCATTTTTATCTGA
>NZ_JAGHFM010000416.1 GCF_017888745.1 Terrisporobacter sp.
GTAGATACATTAGCAATAGCTATAGGTACAGCTCATGGTATATATCCAAAAGGAATGAAACCAGAATTAAAATTAGATTTATTAAAAGAAATAAGAGAAACAGTTAATGTACCATTAGTACTTCATGGTGGATCTTCAAATCCAGATGCAGAAATAGCTGAATCAGTGAAACTTGGAGTATCTAAA
The DNA here is from genome assembly GCF_017888745.1 of Terrisporobacter sp. Lineage (GTDB taxonomy): Bacteria > Bacillota > Clostridia > Peptostreptococcales > Peptostreptococcaceae > Terrisporobacter. Next base: position 187 of record NZ_JAGHFM010000416.1, read on the forward strand.
ATAAATATATCAAGTGATATAAAAGCTGCATACTACAACAAGTGCAAAGAAGTAATGGCAGAAAATCCAGGATGGTATGAACCTAATGCTATATACCCACCATGTATAGAGGCATGTAAAGAAGTGATAGAGTATAAAATGGATTTATTCAATGATATAGACAAAGCTAAGTGTTTCTAATAGTATAAAATTTTAGTAATATATATAAATAGCAGTCAAATTTGCCTGCTATTTTTTATTTATATGAAAAATTATGTTTGTGTGTAACAAAAGTTCTTTAGAAATAAATAGAAATGATTGTATATTAGGAATTTCCTTAATAAAAGGAAAATGTTTGGTATTTTTATTGGAAAACGTTTTTGATATTATTAAATTAACTTAAGGAAAGCAAAAAATAATAAATAAATTAGAACAAAATTTTTAAGGGGGAATTTTAATTATGAAAATAGTAGGAATCGCAGCATGCACATCAGGTATAGCACACACTTATATAGCAAAAGAAAAGCTATTAAAAGCAGCACAATCACTAGGTCATGAAATACATATAGAAACACAAGGTACAATAGGAACAGAAGATGAATTAACATCAGCGGATATAAAAGCTGCAGATGTAGTAATAATAGCAGCAGATATAAATGTTGGAGGAAAAGAAAGATTTGATGGCAAAAAGGTAGTAAGTGTTCCAACACATGTAGTAATAAAGTCACCTAAAGGATTATTAAATAAAATCGAATCAGATTTAGGTCTAGCTAAGTAATTAATTTAATTAAATAGGGGGGCATTATGTTAAAAAAATTACAACTTAAAAAACATGCATTAACAGGAATTTCGTACATGTTACCGCTTGTTGTAACAGCAGGATTACTAATAGCAGCAGGTAACTTAATGAATGGTCAAGTAATATCAGATTACAAAGCAGCATACTCTATAGCTGACGCATTAGTATCATTAGGAGTTTTAGGAATGGGTCTTATAGCTCCAGTTATGGCAGCTTCAATATCTTATTCAATAGCTGACAGACCAGGTATAGCACCAGGGTTATTTATGGGTCTTATAGCAAATTCAATAGGAGCAGGATTCTTAGGAGGAATGCTAGGAGGATACTTAGTAGGATTCTTTATTTCTTGGTTAAAAAATAATTTAAAAGTTCCAAGATGGGCACAAGGTATGATGCCTATGATGATATTACCAGTTATATCAACAACTGTAGTTGGATTAATAATGTTTTTCGTAATTGGAGGTCCAATAGTTTGGTTCTCTGAAATGTTAACGTCAATGTTAATGGGACTTCAAGGTGGATCAAGATTTATATTTGGAGCAATTCTTGGAGGTATGGCAGCATTTGACTTTGGTGGTCCAGTAAATAAAGTTGCTTCATTATTCGCGGATGGATTGCTTATGGAAGGTATTTATGGTCCAGAAGCTGTAAAAATATTAGCTTCAATGGTTCCGCCATTTGGAGTTACATTATCTTGGTTAATATCTAAGAAGAAATATTCTAAGAGTGAAGCTGAAAATATAAAATTAGCATTTCCAATGGGTATATGTATGATAACAGAAGGCGTTATACCAATAGCGGCAGTAGATCCAATTAGAGTTATATTTGCTTGCTCAACGGGAGCTGCAATAGGTGGAGGTTTATCAATGTTATGGAATGTTGGTAGCCCGGTTCCATCAGGAGGAATGTTTATAGTTCCAGCGATGGAAAATCCACTAGGATTCTTAGCAGCTTTAGCTATAGGAACTGTGGTATGTGCAGCAATATTAGTACTTACTAAGAAAAATGTAGTTGAAGAAGATTTAGTTATAGAAGACGATGAGGATGAAGAAGAGTTAGATTTAAGCGCAGTAAAATTTAATTAATTAAGAGGTTACGTTTATGTATGTATCTATGAAAAAAATATTAGAAAGAGCTAATAAAGAAAACTATGCAGTTATGGCTATAAATTGTTTTAATTTAGAAACTGCAAGAACAGTTATAAAAGCAGCAGAGTTAGAGAAAGCTCCAATAATTGTAAATATATTTCAAGAGCACTTTGAAAAACATAGTGATAGTGAGTTAATAACACCTATCGTAAAGACATTGGCAGAAAGAGCTAGTGTTGAAGTAGCATTAAACTTTGA
>NZ_JAGHFM010000417.1 GCF_017888745.1 Terrisporobacter sp.
AGAAAGCTCCAATAATTGTAAATATATTTCAAGAGCACTTTGAAAAACATAGTGATAGTGAGTTAATAACACCTATCGTAAAGACATTGGCAGAAAGAGCTAGTGTTGAAGTAGCATTAAACTTTGATCATGTCCAAGACACTGAATTATTGAAAAAAGCTATACAAGATGGATTTTCATCAATAATGGTGGATGCATCTAGATTTGATTTAGACGAAAATATAAAAGTAACAAGAGAAATGGTAAAATATGCTGCGAAATATGATGTAAGTGTTGAAGGTGAAATAGGATGTTTAGGTGGTAGTGAAGGAGGTATGTTTACAGAAGATTCAATGTATACAAATCCTCTAGAAGCACGTAGATTTGTTGAAGAAACAGGGATAGATGCTTTAGCTATATCAATAGGAACATCACATGGAAACTATCCAGATGGAATGGTACCAGAGTTTGACTTTGAGAGATTAAAAGAAATTAAATCAATGACAGGAATGCCACTAGTACTTCATGGTGGATCTGGATCTGGGGAATATAATATAAAAAAATCAGTTGAATTAGGAATAAATAAAATTAATGTAGGTTGTGATTTCTTTAATGCTTGTACAGATAGTATCAAAAAGCAAATAGAAGCTGAACCTGATATAAACTTCTTCACTTTAATGCATCAAGTAGAAGAAGATAGTATAGAAAAAGTAAGATATTATATTAGACTATCAAAGTCTAGTAATAAGAGTAAAAAATTAGAAGTAGTTAGTCACTAAATTAATATAATCAGGAGAGTTTAAACATGTTATTAAATATGAAAGAAATGTTAACAGTAGCACAAGAAAATAAATTTGCAGTACCAGCATTTAATATAGGAAGTGGACAAATACTTAAAGCAGTAGTAGAAAGTGCAAATGAAAAACAAGCACCAGTAATACTTGCAATACATCCATCAGAATTAGAATTTTTAGAAGATAGCTTCGTAGCAAGTTGTATAGAAGAAGCAAACAAAAGTAATGTACCAA
>NZ_JAGHFM010000368.1 GCF_017888745.1 Terrisporobacter sp.
ATTCAATACTTTCATATTTTTATCTGAATAGAATCTTGATATCTTTTCTCCAAATCCACCATCAAGTATTCCATCCTCTAAAGTTATTACTAGCTTGTGATTTTCTAATAAGCCATTTAACATATTTTCATCTATTCCAGTTATAAATCTTGGATTTATTAATGTTGCATCTATATTTAATTCTTCTTTTAATTTAGCTTGTACTTTTTCACCTAATTGATAGAAAGATCCAAGCCCAATTATGGCTACTTCCCTTCCTTCATTCATTTTTTTATAAGTATTTAAATTAGAGAAATCAGCTTCTATCATTTCACCCGTTGACACTACCTCATTACTTGGTACCCTTATTGCAACAGGGTGTTTATCTTGCTCTATTCCCCACTCCATCATTGCAAGATACTCTTCTTTATTAGTAGGTGCAAGATATACTATATTTGGTATGTTTGATATTAAAGGTATATCAAATATTCCAAGGTGAGTTATATCAGCTCCACTTATACCATTTCCATGAACAAGTATTAAAGCTGGATTATCATTTATAGCTAAGTCTTGTGATAATTGGTCATAAGTTCTTTGTATAAATGAACTATATAAAGATGCTACTGGCTTACAACCTTGTGATGCTATACCTGAAGCTAGTGCTATTGCATGCTCTTCTGCTATACCAACATCAACAAATTGATCTTTAAATTTATGTCTGAATTCATTTAAACCTACTACCATTGGTGTACCTGCTGTTATACCAACTATTTTTTTATCCTTACTTGCTTTTTCACATAAGAAGTTATCAGTTATTTGGTCATAGCTTTCACCAGAAAAATCAAATAAAGGTTTTTTAGTTTTTAAATCAAATGGCATAACCCAGTGGAAAGCTTCTTTATTTATCTCAGCATCTTCATATCCCTTACCTTTTATAGTATGCATATGTATAACTACTGGATGATCTGTATCCTTAACTTTTGAGAATACATCTATTAAAGATTCTAAATCATGGCCATCTTTAACATAATGATATTCAAATCCAAATGATTTAAAGAAATTGTCTTCTGCCTTGCCTTCAGTTTCACGAAGCTTAGCTAAATTTTGATATAGTCCTCCGTAGTTTTCAGCTATAGACATATCATTATCATTTACAAGTATTATTATATTTTTTCCTGAAGCTGATGCATTATTAAATCCTTCATAAGCTTCTCCACCACTTAATGATCCATCACCTATTACAGCTATTATATTTTCTTTATCTCCTTTTAAATCTCTTGCTTTGGCTAATCCACAAGCTAAGCTTATTGAAGTCGATGTATGTCCAATCCTAAAAAAGTCATGTTCACTTTCTAGTTGAGAAGTATATCCTGTTATGCTATCAAACTGATTAGGATCTATAAAACCATGTTTTCTTCCAGTTAATATTTTATGTGGATATGACTGGTGTGAAACATCATATACTATTTTATCTACTGGTGAATTGAATACATAGTGTAGTGCAATTGTTGCTTCAACCATTCCTAAATTTGGACCAAAGTGTCCTCCAGTCTGACTAACCTTATTTATTATTATCTCCCTTAACTCGCTAGCCAGTTCTTTTAATTCACTTTTATTAAGTTCTTTTAAATCTCTTGGCGAGTCAATTTTATTTAAAATATTAAATTCCATATTTATTCCCTCCTTGGATATGTAGTTTTAATTTTGTTATGAAACTGTGTTCTTGTTAGATAGTATATCCCTTGGAGTTAAGTCTAAGGCAATACTTTTTTTAAATATTATCTTTTTCCTTATTTAAATAACAAATATCATAATTTTCTATTTTCTTATCTAATTTATTTAGCGTATACTCTATTTCTTGTTTTTTTAAGAGTAATTGCTTTCTTTGTTCTTTTAAAATATCTTTTCTTGCTTCTATCGTTTCATCACCTTGCATAAATAAGTTAACATACTCTATTAATCTTTCTATGGTAATACCTGCATTACGCATACATTTTATAAATTCGACCCATCCTATATCTTCTTTATATATTCTGTTTCCATTTTTATCTCTTTCTACGGATGGTATTAATCCAATTTTTTCATAATATCTTAATGTATCAGGGGTTATATTATATTTTTCACTAACTTCTTTAATTTTCATGATTCATGTCTCCTTTGACTTTTATATTAATACTTGGAGTTAGCTCTAAGTCAATACTTTTTTATTTTTATATACATTATACTCCTAAAAATATACTAGTTCATAAATTTATATTTAAATAAGAGTTCCTATGAATCAATTTTAATACTTATAAAACAAAACATAGAATAGTAATAAAATTTATTACTATTCTATGTTTTATGGTGTAACTAACTATAATGAATCTATTATACTTGACTCACAAGTTTAACAACACGATCTGCATGTTCTGTAGATTTTACTCTCATTGCTTCAAGTTTTTCTGCATCATTACGGCTTTGATAAAAAACTCCACCTGTATAAACAAATCCTAAAAACTCCATACCACAAAGACTACACATTCCTTTAATTGGTGGTAAAAATTCTTCGATTTCATATCCCATTGGTGCATCTTTATGATAAAGTGCTTCTGATAGTTTCCTGGCTATCTCTTCTAAGATTGTAATACATTTCCTTTTATCATCATCCTCACCTCGCTTTTCATTTTACCATGTTTATACTTTTAGTAATAATTTAATTTTGTTTATAGATAATAGTATAAGAATTATTTTTTAAGACAAAGTCAATGATTTATTAAGATTTTATTAAGATTGTTAGATTATACAATTATAGTTAAATAAAAACACATCAACAATTTTGTTGATGTGTTTGAGTATATTTTAATGGTGGATAATAATCACAGAAATAATACCCACGATTGTCAAATTAAAGTATCTATAAATCTAAATTTTTTACCTATAATAAATCCTAAATTCAAGTATCTCCAATTACCTATAAAGTTATCTTGCTCTTTATTATACTTTATAATGATGCGATTTAAAATTAATTTATAGTTTTAATTAATACACTTTATCCTTCAAATATATATTACTTATTTTGTAATTTTAAATATTCTTTTTCAAATACATTAAGATTATCTTGTAAAATTTCTATATTCATCGCTTCTAACATATGGTATCAAGTTTAATATTTTATTATTCAGTTTGGCTAATACAGGTGACATGCAACTCCAGTTTCATTATCTAGAGTTTTCCATGTTGGAGTTTCATTCATACAACGTTCTGTTTTATATGGACATCTTGTATGAAATCTACATCCACTTGGTATGTCAACTGCACTAGGCATACTTCCTTTTAATATAATTCTTTCTTTCTCTTCACCTGGATGTTGAATTGGCACTGATGAAATTAAGGCTTTTGTATACGGATGTTTTGGATTATTATATACCTCATCAGCTTCTCCTTTTTCTACAATTTGCCCTAAATACATCACTGCTATTTCATCACAAAATGATTTCACCACACTAAAATTATGAGATATAAATAGATATGTTAAGCCAAACTTATCTTTTAAATCTAACATTAAATTTAAAATTTGAGATTGTATAGATACATCTAGAGCTGCCGTTGGCTCATCACATACGATAAATTTAGGATTCATAGCCAATGCTCTTGCAATACCTATTCTTTGTCTTTGGCCTCCACTAAATTCATGTGGATATTTAAATATGCTAGTTGCATCTAATCCACATAGTTCTAACATTTCTCTTGTTTTTTCTTCAACTTTATCTTTTGAAACTATTTTATGCTTCTTTATTCCTTCAGATACAATTTGTCCCACACTTTTACTTGGATCTAAACTTGCATAAGGATCTTGAAAAATTATTTGCATCTCACTTCTTAATTTAGTCATCTCTCCATTTGATATACTAATATTATTTTCTACATCAAAAATAATCTTATCTCTAAATGTAACTTTTCCTCCTGTTGGAGATGTCAATCCTAAAATAGTTTTTCCTATTGTTGATTTTCCACAACCAGATTCTCCTACTAATCCTAATATACTATTTTCCTTTATAGCAAAACTAACTCCATCAACAGATTTAGCATATTGCTTTTGTCTAGAGAAAAATTTTTTTCTAACAGGATAATATTTTTTGAGGTTTGAAACTTCAAATATGATTTTCTCCTTTTGTTTAATCACTATTTTCCATCTCCTTTCTCATATCTAAAACAACGTACTCTATGGTTATCATTTAAGTCCATCATAGGCGGTTGTGAATTTTCACATTTCTGTATTCTTTTTTTACACCTCTTATAATAAGGACAACCTTTTATATCTTCGTATAAGTTAGGAACATTTCCTTCTATAGACTTAAATCTTCCGTTAAAATTCTCAGGCATTGCTCCTAATAAATCTTGTGAATAAGGATGTCTAGCATTATCGAAAAAATCATTAATACTGCACTCTTCCACAACTTTCCCATAATACATTACAGCTACTCTTTGTGCCATTTCTGCTATTATTCCTAAATCATGTGTAATTAGCATTATTCCACTATTACTTTCTTCCTTAATTTGTTTTAAAAGATTTATGATTTCAGATTGAGTTGTCACATCTAACGCTGTTGTGGGCTCATCAGCTATTATAAATGAAGGCTTACAGATCATAGCCATAGCAATCATTATTCTTTGCTTTAATCCACCACTTAATTCAAATGGGTACTTATTTAAAACACCTTTCGCATCTGGTATATTTAATTTAGTTAATAATTCTACAAGTTCATCCTTACAGTTATTTTTTTTATTCGGCCTATGAATTTTATAAACTTCTCTCAATTGTTTATAAATTGTTACTACTGGATTAAGAGATGTCATAGGCTCTTGGAATATCATAGATATTTTATCTCCTCTCACCTTACACATTTCTTTCTCATTTAAATTTATAAGATTTCTCCCCTCAAATAAAATCTCACCTGATTCAACTAATCCAGTTGCACTATTTATTAATCCCATAATAGCTAAAGAAGTAACACTTTTTCCGCTTCCTGATTCCCCAATAATACCCAATACTTCACCAGAATTTACTTGTAAATTTACACCTTTTACTGCTTCAACTTTCCCCATTACTGTATGAAAGGAAACTTTAAGATTTTTTACTTCTAATACACTCATTCCAATTTCCCACTTACAAACGAGTTTTTGGATCTAGAGCATCACGAAGCCCATCTCCAACAAAGTTAATTGATAATACCATTAAAATTATTAAGCTACCTGCTGGTATCCATAGCCACCATTCCCTTTGTAATGTTCCTATATTTTGTGCAGCAATAAGCATATTTCCCCAACTTGGCTCAGGTAATTTAACTCCGATTCCTAGAAAGCTTAAAGAAGCTTCCGTTAAAATTCCATTTGCTATAGCTAAAGTTGCTGCAACTAATATTGGTGACATTATATTCGGAAGTATATGATTTTTTATAATCTCAAAAGAAGACAACCCCATTGCTTTAGCTGCCATTATATAATCATTTTCCTTTAAGGATAAAATCTCTGCTCTTACTATTCTTGCAATATTGGGCCACATCAAAAATCCAATTATTATAATAAGATTTTTCACCCCTGGACCTACTATAGCCGCTACGGATACTGCGATAACGAAAAATGGAAAGCACATTATTATATCTATTATTCTCATAATTATTTTTTCAACTATTCCACCGAAGTAACCTGCTATGGCTCCCATTATTACCCCTATTATCAATTGTACTGTCATTGATGCAATTCCTACTATTATAGAAACTCTTCCTCCATAAAGTAACCTTGTAAAAACATCTCTTCCTAACTCATCTGTCCCTAGTATATGCTCCTTACTTGGAGCCATTTTGATATTAAATAAATCAGTTTCACTAATTGTATAATCCGTAAGTAATGGTGCACATATTGAAAGTAAAACCAGTGCTAATATTATAAATACACCTAATACTGTCAATTTGTTTTTCTTAAACTTACGAAAGGATATTTCTGTTAATGATACATATCTTTCTTGTTCTGCTTTTTCTACTGTTTTTAAAGTATTTTTAACCATTTATATCCCTCCTATTGACTTAATCTAATTCTTGGGTCAGCTATTGCATATAAAATATCTGCTATTATATTTGCTATTACAATTACAACGGCTATAAGCATTGTTATTCCCATTATTAACATATAATCTCTATTCATAATTGCATTGTAATTTAATGTTCCTATTCCTGGCCATACAAATACAGTTTCAGTAATTAAAGCACCTGATACTAATGATGGTAGCTGCATACATAAGACTGTAATTATAGAAATCATAGAGTTTCTAAGCCCATGATTCCACACAGCTTGATTTCTAGTAAGCCCTTTAGCTTGTGCAGTTCTCATATAGTCTTGATTTAAAGAATCAATCATTGAAGACCTTGTATATCTTAGTAATGTAGCAGTTTGAGTAAGTGATAATACTATAACTGGCATAATCATATGTTTAACTACATCAATTATATGTTCTAAACCTGTATATGAAGCTGTTAAAGTTTCCATTCCTGATGATGGTAAAATTCCTAAATCATATCCAAACCATTTTACTATTAATAATCCAAAGAAAAACGTCGGTATTGATATTCCTATAAATGAAAGGAAGGTAATTATATAATCTATCCATGTTTTAGATTTAGAAGATGTTATAACTCCAACGACTATTGCAAGTATTGAACTTAATATAAAAGAAACTATTGATATCAATAATGTGTTATTTAAAGCTTCCATTATTATTGAAAATGCCGGTGCGTTATACTGCGTTGAATATCCAAAATCACCAACTATTGCTCTTCCTATCCATTTTAAATATTGTATTGGAATTGGATCATAATATCCTAAATCCCTTAATTTCTGCTCTACTACCTCAGGTGGAACATTAGGATCAATCATATTTAAATATGGATTCCCTGGTTGAAGATGAATAAGTGTAAATACTGTGATAGATACACCGAATAATACAATTAAAGCAACACCCAATCTTTTTGCTAAGAATTTTCCCATATCTCCTATTTATCTCCTCTACAAAAAAGGTTGTTTACAAAAAACAACCTTTTTTGATTTTATATTATTTTATTACCCAATTATGAACATTATAGAATTCATTAAATGTAGATGGTTTATATCCTTCTAATTTACTATTATATACACGCTCTATATCTTGACAGAATAAATATGCTTCTGGTACGTCTTCATTTAATATTTTTGCAAATTTAGTATAGATTTCTTTACGTTCTTTTTGATCTAGTGTAGCATTACCTTCTTCTATTAAGCTATCAGTTTCTTTATTATCGTAAGCAACTATGTTATATCCTACTACACCTTTCTCATTAGATATAGCATCTGAGTGCCACATTGATTTTGGATCTGGATCTAAAGATAATGTATTACCCATCATATATAAGTCAAATTCATGGTTAGCAACTACTTGATCCATTACTGATGAAAATTCCATAGAATCTATTTCAATATTTACACCAATTGCTTTTAAATTTTCTTGTATAACTACTGCCGTTTTTTCTCTAACTGGATGTCCTGTTTGACAAACAAGGCTTAATTCTAATTTTTCGCCATTACTGTTTTCTACTATACCATCGCCATCTTTATCTTCCCATCCAGCTTCTTTCAATAAATCTTTTGCTTTTTCAACGTCATACTCATATTCATCTAATTCAGATTCTTCTGGATAAGCCCAGCTTGATGGTAGTATAGGTGCATTAACAATTTTTCCACGTCCTTCCACTACATTCTCAACTATAGCTTGACGATTTATAGCATGCATAAATGCTTGACGAAGTTTAACATCTTGTAACTCTTCTTTTCTTAGGTTGAATCCCATATATGTAAACATATAGTTATCAAAAGCTATTTTTTTGTATCCTTCTTCAACTAATGCATCTACATCTACTTTTGATAATGCTTCAACATTAGCGATATCTATCGAAGCATTTTTAAACTCTGCTTGAGTAGTGTCAGCATTTATTACTTTAAATACTAAATTTTTTGTTTTAACTTCTCCACCAAAGAAATCTGATGTAGCTTCAAACTTTACGTGAGAACCACTCTTGTATTCAGTTAATTTATATGGTCCACATCCTATTGGATTATTTAATAAATCAGTTTTATTTGTCCATTCACCTACAGCAACTTCTGACCATATGTGTTCTGGTAATATTTGTACTGTACCTAAGTTCGTTACTGCTGGAGCGTGTACTTTATTAAATTCTATTTCTATAGTATTTTCATCAATAACTTTTATACCTTCAATTTCATCTACTTTTCCATCATGATAAGCTTCAGCACCTTTTATATTTTGAACATCACCATAATATCCACCTGTATAATCACCTGATGCCATACTTGTAAAAGTAAATGCTACATCTTCAGCTGTTACGTCTTCTCCATCATGCCATTTAGCATCCTCATTTATTTTATATGTAATAGTTTTTTGATCATCTGAAACCTTATATTCATCTGCTAAATATGTTTCTAATTCACCTTGATCATTTACTGTCATTAAAGATGCATAGACAACTGATTCAACATAATGATCATTTGCTATATTTGAAATAAGCGGATTGAATATTCCTTGTGGTGCTGTGTTCATAGAATATACTATCGTATCTTTTACTTCCCCTTCATTATTTTCTACTCCCTTTGAACTACACCCTGTAAGTGATGTACATAATAGAGTTGTAGATAAAAATAAACTAATTATCTTTCCCTTCATACTTTCCTCCTGTCATAATTCCCTTTAATTCAACTTATATATATTTTTTATTACTTTCTTAATTATAAATGGTAATTATTAGTAATGTCTAATTAATAATTTTTATAATCAAAGCTCAAATATAGATTTTATTAATGATAGATTATCATATTAATTTCATCCCCTAAAACATAAAAAGGTCAGAGATTATGTCCTTTAAAATTATGTTTTAATTCTACCATACTATATTTAAACATGGTATTAACCTCCAAAATACTATAGTCTTACTTATATTTATAATAAAAAACTACTAAGCCATAAACTTAGTAGTTCCTTATCCTGTTTTCGAGGTTTTGAATGGTGGAGACGATTCCCAAGAATAATATCCACGATTAACTTTTTATTGGAATATTTATCTAGTTTATGTCAAAATACAATAAAAATTACAATCTAAGAGTGATGATTTCTGTACTAAGAACCAAACCTACTTCCAGACATGAAGGAGGTTGAAGTATAGAAATTTTTAAATTATTACTAAATAACTCTGATGCTTATTAATTAGTCTATTTGGAGCCTTTATTTACGATAAATTAAAAATCACTCTTACTGGCAATAAGAGTGATTCAAACGATTAATATCAAATTAATTACATAGAAATCACACTCTATTCCATATCCATCCTCTATTTCTTCTTCTGTAAAAGTATCGCCTTGTACACTAATTTCTTCTTTCTTTTCATTAGTATTAGCTTCATAAACATTTTTAGTTTCATCATGACTAACTATAATTGCACTATATATATCATTGATAATATTATTTACAGTATATATAGATGAACTAGTAAGTATAAAACTTGTACTTATTATTGTCATAAAAGTTATAATAGTTAATTTAGTCCTTAGCTTCATATTTTTAAAATATCACTTTCGTTATGATATCTTCCTATTTTTTCTAATTGAATTTATATGTACTTTTATAGAATTTGAGAATATACTTTTTTCATCGCCAAAAACATTTTTCATTATTTTTTCGGTACTTAAAGGAGTATTTTTATTTAAAATAAGATACTCTAATATTTGAAATTCAGATTTAGTTAATTGTATTAATTTTCTATATATATTAATATTTTATGAAATTAAATTTTATATCATTACATATGTAGTGAATATATTATTTTCATGTTTTCTATTAATATATCCATTATATTTTTTTATGATATTATCTATTTGAATTAATCCAATTCCGCTTATTGGTTTATTCTTTGTGGTTAAAAACTTCCCATTTACTTCATTTACATATCCATTAGTATTATTAC
>NZ_JAGHFM010000062.1 GCF_017888745.1 Terrisporobacter sp.
CTAACATCTTAATTAATCACTTAAATAAAAAATTCGCTTCGCTTAAACCACTGCGCGGGCGCTCCACTTCATGTCGCCAACGACTGCGTCCGTTGCTCAAGTAATAAGGTTGAAAATTATATATTATATACAAAGCAGATAACATATAATTTCCTTACAATTAAAAAACACCTCAAGGTTTGACCTTGAGATGTTTAAATTTAATCATTTATATAATCAAAGATCCATAATTATCTTTAATCTCTATATTTTCACATTTAATATTTATTTTATTATTAAAAATAGGTCCATCAACTACAAAAGTATGGTATTCGCCATTTTCACCACATACGTCAGCTCCAGTTTCTTTTATTTTTTTAACTAAATCTTTTGTTAAAGTTTTTCCTAAGAAATCTGAACTTATATAATCTAAGTTAACTTTTTTTATTATAGCTTTGAAGCCACTTTCAATATTTTCATAAACTAATTTTTCTCTATCTTCTTGCCATAGAGGGAATTCATATTTTAAACCTGAGTTCTCAGCTCTATCAACACCCCACTGTCTATGTAGTTCAATATCTATATCACCATATACAACAGATTCAGCTCCCATTTCTTTTGCAACTCTAAGCTTTTCTTCGAATCTATCCTCATATTCTGATACATCACATTCCACATATATAATAGGTAAATCTAAACTTTGACTTACTTGTTCTAGCAAATCATAATTTAATCCATGAGTCCAAGACTCTGTAGTTGATTTTTCTATAGTAGTTAAAAGGGCTACTGGTTTACATCCTTCTTTAATTTTTCTATACATTGCTAATATGCAATCTTTACCACCACTATATGATAAAACAAATTTATTGCTCATAATATTCCCTCCTATTGTCTTATCACTTATAATAACTAATTATTTTTTAACATTCTAGCTAAGTCCTTAGCAAAATAAGTGATTATTATAGTTGCTCCTGCTCTTTTTATAGACATAACAGCTTCATATATAGCACTTTCATTTAATAATCCTTGTTTAACAGCTAATTTTAACATTGAATATTCTCCACTTACATTGTAAGCTGCTATAGGCATATTATAGTTATCTTTGAATCTTCTAATTACATCTAAATAAGATAGAGCTGGTTTTACCATTATGATATCAGCTCCTTCTTGAATATCTAATTCTGCTTCTATCATAGCTTCATTTGAATTTGCTGGATCCATTTGATATGTTTTTCTATCTCCAAATGCTGGTGCTGAATTTGCTGCTTCTCTAAATGGTCCATAGAATGATGATGCATATTTGGCACTATAAGCCATTATAGCTACATTTTCGTATCCATTTTCATCTAAAGCATTTCTTATTGCACCAATTCTTCCATCCATCATGTCAGATGGAGCAACCATATCAGCTCCAGCTTTTGCATAGCTTAAAGATATTTTAGCAAGATACTCTAAAGTTTTGTCGTTATCCACATATCCCGTTTCCGTTAATATACCACAGTGCCCATGGCTTGTATATTCACACATACAAACGTCACATATTACATCCATTTCAGGATTTATTTCTTTTATTTTTCTAACTGCTCTTTGTAAACATCCATCATCATTAAATGCTTCACTACCACAGCAATCTTTTTTATAATCATCTGGTACACCAAATAATAACACGTGTTCAATACCAAGTTCAGTTAATTCATTTATTTCATCTTCTAATTTATCTACTGAAAAATGATAAACACCTTCCATAGAAGATATTTCTCTTTTTATATTTTCACCATCAACTATGAACAAAGGATATATTAAATCTTCCACTTGAACCTTTGTTTCTCTCACTAAATTTCTTATAGCTTTTGTACTTCTTAATCTTCTTAGTCTTTTTAACATAATAATCACCCCTAATTTAATACTAATTCTTGTGATATTGCAGCTATCATACTATCAATTGTAGCTTCTTCTGATTCTCTATAAACTTTTAAACCAAATTCTTCTATGGTCTTTGTTGTTATTGGTCCAATAGAAATGATTTTTAAATCATTTAATTTATTTAGATTTTCTTCTCCAATTAAGGTTATAAAGTTTTTAACTGTTGAAGAGCTAGCAAAAGTAATATAATCAAGTTCTTCATTTTGTATGATTTTTAGTGCTTCATCTTTTTTTGAAGAATCAATTACTGATTCATAAGTGATGACTTCTTTTACACTACATTTTTCACTTAATTTATTAATTATAAAATCTCTAGCATTTTTTGCTCTTGGTATCAAAATCCTATCATTTTCATTTACTATATCCTTTAATTCTTCGTAAAGTCCTTCTGCAACATATTTTTTTGGCACTATATCAGGATTTATCCCCCTACTTTTAATATACTTTGCAGTCTCTAATCCAACAGCACATATTTTTATGTTATAAAGAACTCTACAGTCATACCCCATTTCATTTAATTTATCAAAGAATATTTCTACCGCATTCTTGCTGCTAAAGATAATATAAGAATAAGCTTGAATTTGTTTTATTTCATTTTCTAATTCAATATTGTTCTCTATTTTTTCAATTTTTATAGTTGGTATTTCTATTGGATTTCCACCCATATCATTGATTTTTTCAACTAAAGAACTACTTTGTATTCTAGATCTAGTTACAACTATATTTTTACCAAATAAAGGTTTTTCCTCAAAGAAGTTTAACTTATCTCTAAGATTTACCACACTACCAACTACTATTAGTGTTGGTGGTTTAATTTCTTCTTTTATAGCAACTTCATAAGCATTCTCTAAAGTGGCTGTGATAACTTTTTGATTATATCTTGTTGCCCAACTTACAAATGCAACAGGAGTGTTTTTATCTTTTCCCTCTTTAATTAAGTTTTCACTTATACTTTTTAAGTTAGCAATTCCCATTAAAAATACTAATGTACCTTTAACATTAGCTAGTGCATTCCAATTTATTTCCTTAGTTTCTTTTCCATCTTTTCTAGGATGTCCTGTTATTACATGAAATGATGAAGCATGGTCTCTATGAGTTATAGGAATTCCTGCATAACACAACCCTCCAATAGGAGATGTTATTCCTGGTATAACTTCAAAATCAATTCCCTCATCTCTAAGAAGTTCTGCCTCTTCTCCACCTCTTCCAAATACATAAGGATCTCCACCTTTTAATCTAACTACAACCTTACCTTCTAATGCCCTATCTGCTATTAATCTATTAATATCATCTTGTGGTAATAAGTGGTTACTAGATGCTTTGCCTACATTTATAAATTCACAATCTTCCTTTGCTTCTTTTAAATAATTTATATTTGCTAATCTATCATATACTATTACATCAGCTTTTCTTATACATTCTAAACCTTTAAGTGTTATAAGTTTATAATCTCCAGGTCCAGCCCCTACTAAGTAAACTTTTCCATTCATGGTTTTCATACTCCTTAAACTCACTATAACTTGTTATATTCATTAAGAACTTCTTTAGCCAAGTCATATCCTATTTTATTAGCATCACTTACTTTACCCTCTATAGATTTAACAACTAATTTTTTTCCATCTTCATCTCCGTAAAGACCTGTTAATATTAGTTTTTCATTATGAATTTCACAGTAAGCCCCCATTGGAACATGACAGCTTCCATTGACTCCAGTTAAAAATCCTCTTTCTGCCGCTACTTGTATTTCTGTTGCTTCATCTTTAATATGAGAAATAATTTCTTCCATATATGAATCATCTTCTCTTATTTCTAATGCAAGAGCACCTTGTGCTGGAGCCGGTATCATTATATTAGTAGGCAAATAATAACTTATACGATTTTCTAAACCTGCTCTTAATAAACCTGCCGCTGCTAAAACAACTCCATCAAGATTCTCATCTTCGATTTTTTTTATTCTAGTCTCAATATTACCTCTTATAGGTACTATTTCTAAGTCTGGTCTATATTTAAGAAGTTGATATGTTCTTCTTTTGCTTCCTGTCCCTATCTTAGCTCCCATAGGTAAATCTTCTATAGTTTTATAGCCTTCTTTTAAAACAAGTATATCTCTAGGATCTTCTCTTCTTGGCACACTGGCAAACTTTAATCCATCTGGAAGAATTGATGGCATATCCTTCATACTATGTACCGCTAAATCTATTTCTTTATTTAAAAGCTGCTGCTCTATTTCTTTTGTAAATAGTCCCTTATCACCTATTTTATGTAAAGGTAAATGTGTTACTAAATCTCCCTTAGTTTTTATAACCTTAACTTCAAATTCAATCCCTGGGTTAACTTTTTTTAATGCGTCTACAACCCAGTTAGTTTGAACAAGGGCTAATTTACTACCTCGTGTTCCAACTACTATCTTCATAATACGTCTCCTTATTTTGTAGGAATTATAGTTTTATTATCTCTTCTTATTATTTTTATTTATTAATATTGTTGAGAAGTATGATATCTTCTCATCAATATGCTCATCTCTTAAATTAGTAAATACCTCTTCTTTTTCTTGTGATGAATTACTGACTAATATAGCATAGTCAATTAAATCATATTTTTTTAATTTATCAATAATCATATGTATTCTCTTATAAACTTTCATCAAAACTATACAGTCATATTTTTCAAAAGCTTCATCAATTTTTTCTTCCTCCATTGTACAAGGAATTATGATAAGCGGATCAGTGTCCATCACCAAAGGGAAATTTTGATTAGATGCTATATTAGAAAATGATGAAATTCCAGGTATTGTTTCAACTTCTATATCTTCCATTAATCTTTCCATTATATATACATATGTACTATATATCATTGGGTCTCCTAGTGTTACGAATCCAACATTTTTACCACTTTTCACATCTTCTACTATTTCACTAGATACCATGTTCCAAGCTTGTTCCTTTTCGAATTCATTAAAATTCATTGGAAAATGTCTAGATTTAATGTGTAAATCTGCTGGTAAATATTTAGAAACTATTGATAATGCTAAACTTTCCCTACCTTTTTTTGATTCTGGAGTATATAATATGTCTATATTTTGTAGTGTCTCTACTGCTTTTACTGTTACTAATGAACTATCACCAGGTCCAGTTCCTATTCCATAAAATTTTGCCATGTATCTTTCCCCCTAATATTAACTACTTACTTCTTGTAAATCTCTTATACAATCTAGCGCATGATTTGCAAATTTATCTTGTATATATGGATTTTCTCCAAGTCCCTTTAAATGAACTTTTACTTCAAATCCTTCATTCTCTAAAATAGTCTTCCATGAATCTTCTTCATCACTTGCCATATCATTTATAGCATGGTCTCCTGCCACTAGCATAAATGGCATTAAATCTACTATTTTTATATCTTTTTCTTTTAAGTTTTTGATAACTTGTTCTATTTCTGGATATCCTTCAACTGTACCAACAAATGCATTCATTCCATAATCTCTAAACATACACTCTATTGCTGGATAAGCTGAGTGACTTTCATGCTCAGTTCCATGTCCCATAAATACTATAGCTTCGTCTATTTCCATTTTATCAATCTCTTGCTTTACTGCTAAAACTGTTTCTCTATAATCATTTATATAAGTTAATAAAGGTCTTCCAAGTGAAATTCTATCAAATTTATCTTTATAACTTTCTACTGTATCTTTAAGTTTGTTATATTCTTCACCACATATAATATGAAGAGATTGTACTACAACTTCTTCATAACCCTCATTATAAAGTCTATCTAAAGCTTGTATAGGATTATCAATTATTATGTTATCTCTTTTTCTTAATTTATTTATTATCATATTCGAAGTGAATGCTCTATAAAAATCATATCCTTCAAAACTTTCTTTAATTTTATTTTCACACGGTTCTATTGTTTTTCTTCTTGTCTCATGATAGCTTGTTCCAAAACTAACTACCAATACAGCTCTCTTCATAATCTCTCTCTCCTCATCAAAATAAATCTATATCAAACCTTTTAACTCTTCTATACTTCCTACTTTATTTGGATAATTTATACCTTTTCTTTTTATAATGATTACTGGTATATTTAATTTTTTACATGCATTAACTTTTTCTAAGAAACCTCCTGCGCTTCCACTTTCCTTAGTTATAACCAAATCAATATTATACTGTCTATATGTAACTTCATTCATTTCTTCAGAAAAAGGACCTTTCATAGCTATAATATTATCTGCGTTAAATCCTATTTCTTCACAGTTTATTAGAACTTCACTTGTTGGTAATATCCTTGCAATCAAGTTTTTATCTTTTATCATTTCTTTATATAAATGAAGATTTTTGCTTCCTGTTCCAATAAATATGTTATTTCCTAAGTTATTTGCTATCTTGCAAGCTTCTTCAATATCCTCGACTATGTATTTGTTATCATAGTCTATTTTATTTATTAAAGATTCTCTTTCAAATCTAAGATATTCTATCTCTGAAGTCTCACATGCTTTTATAGCATTCCTTGATACTTCAACTGCATAAGGGTGTGTAGCATCTATAATCTTTGTTATACTATGTTCTTTTATATAATCGACCATATCTTCTATAGTTAACTTTTTTAAAAGTACACTATCTGTGCACTTTCTTGCTAATTCTTCTCCATAGCTTGTAGTAACTGAGACTACGTAACATAGTTTATATTGATTCAACAGATTACATATTTCTATACTATCTGAAGTTCCACCTAAAACTAAAATCATATTTCATATCCTCTTGGAGTTATCATTAAATCATTTTCTATATAAGTTGCTTTGTTACCGATTATAACCATAGTTGTCATATCAACCCTTTCAAAGTCCATATTATCGAAAGTACATATAAATTTTTCTTCATTTGCTCTACCTACATCTTTGACAATACCAACTGGTGTAGATCCATCTTTAAATTCACTCATAATTTTAAAAGCTGTAGCTAAGTGTTCACTTCTTCCTTTACTTCTTGGATTATATAAACAAATGACAAAGTCAGCTTCAGCTGCTAATTTTAATCTTTTTTCTATAACTTCCCATGGAGTTAATAAATCACTTAAACTTATATGACAAAAATCATGCATTATAGGAGCACCAAGAACTGCTGCTGCACCTATACTTGCAGTAACCCCTGGAACTACCTTAACTTTTATATCACTTTTTTCTTTTGTGACTAATTCTAATATAAGTCCTGCCATTCCATAAATACCAGCATCTCCGCTACTTATTACAGCTACTTTTTTACCAGTTTTAGCTATTTCTATGGCTTCCTTACATCTTTCTATTTCTTTTCTCATTCCATTTTGAACTACTTCTTTATTAGCTATAAATTCTTGAATTAAATTTATATAAGTTTTATATCCTACGATAACTTCAGCATCTTCAATTGCTTTTATAGCCTCCTCAGTCATCATATTTTTACATCCAGGTCCTATACCTATAACATATATCATATCTCAATTCTCCCTATTGAAAATGTAATTCCCTTGTACTTATGCTTTTCTACAATTAGATTTCCATTACTTAGCAAATGTGCTACTGGCTCTGCAACAGAGTAGACTCCAACGCTTTTTTTTACCCATTCAGATTTATCATATAAATAATCTACTTGTGATATTTCTTCCCTAGTAAAAGTTTTAAAAGGAATCCTCAAATATTTACTAAGATTTAAAATTGCTTTCTCATCTTTTTTTACATCTATACTACCAATTTCTTTAATTGCATTAATATCTATATTTTGTTGTTGCAGAAAATCTACTAAAGAATCTTTCATATACTCACTATCAGTATCTTTCCTACATCCAATACCAATTACAATATCCTTTGGTATTACTTTAATAAGATTTTTCTCACTAAAATCTAAATTAGTATGAATACTTTTCTTATTACTAATAATTACTATAGTATCTATATTTCCTAGGTTGTCCTTATCAATTAATGTAAATCCCCTAGTATCTATAGAGTAATTTCCATCTAATAATAATCCAACTTTTTCATTATTAACAATCATAGAATTAACTTTAAGAACATTATCTCTAAAATTATCAATATAAGCATTTAATTTCTTTGCTATCATATCCAATGATGATTTTTCATTCACATCAGTAGCTGTGGTTATAACTGGGTTTGAGTTAATTAAATCACTTATATATAAAGTCATCTCATTAGCACCTCCCATATGACCACTAAGTAGACTGATTATATTTTTACCTTTCTCATCTGTAACTAAAATAGCTGGGTCACTAAATTTACTAACAACTAAAGGTGCTATAGTTCTTATAACAATTCCCGTTGCCATAATGAAAATAATATAATCATATTGATTAAAAATCTCTGGAACAAAATCTTTTAATCTTTTATTAATATGAATAACATTAGTTTCATTTTCTACAACCTCTCTTTTTATAAAGTATAAATCTGCATTTTTTATATTGTTTTTTATATTAATTCCTAAAGATTTTCCATTTTGAGTTATAGATAATATGGCTATTTTTTTATCCTCTATATTCATGAATAAAGTCCTTATCATATAGCTTTGAATTATTGTATTCTTTTCCTAAAAACTCTCCAACCATTATTAAAGCAGTTTTTCTTATGTTATTTTCTTTTACTTTTTGTGCTATATCTTCCAATGTTCCTTTAACTACCTTCTCATCTGGCCATGTTGCTTTATATACAACTGCTATTGGAGTAGTTTTTGCATATCCTCCATCAATTAATTTTTCTACAACTTTTTCAATTTCTTGAACTGAAAGGAATATAACCATAGATGTTTGATGTGTTGCAAAAGATTCAATAGATTCTTTAGGTGGCACTGGAGTTCTACCTTCCATTCTTGTTATAACAACACTTTGAGAAATTTCAGGTACTGTATACTCAACTCCTAAAGCTGATGATGCTCCTAAGAAA
>NZ_JAGHFM010000063.1 GCF_017888745.1 Terrisporobacter sp.
CCTACTTTTATAGCAACTTTTATAACTTCAATAATAGGAGTAAAAATATATAATAAAATAATAAGTTTAAGCAGTATTCCTGCTTTTGCCAGTTTGATATCATCTACATTCATTGCTATTGTTGGTGTTTTATTAACACAACTAAATATACTACCTAATCCTGCTATGCTAATAGTCGGTTCAATAATGCCAATACTTCCAGGAGTATCTTTTATAAAAGGTCTTAGAGACTTAATTTCTGGAGATTTAATGTCTGGTGTAGCCCGTGCATTTGATGCACTTGTCACTGCTGTAAGTATAGCTTGTGGCGTTGGTATAGTTCTTGATATTTGGTTTATGTTAGGAGGATTAGTATAATGACTGATATGTCCATATTCATGCATTTTATATATTCATTTATAGCAACAATAGGTTTTGCAGTCTTTTTAAATGCACCTAAATTTACACTTATCCCTAATGGATTTGTAGGAGGAATAGGTTGGTCTGTGTACTTCTTTTTCATTACAATAACAGGTAATGAAATGGTTGCAAATTTTATGGCTGCACTTTTAGTTTCTCTAATGAGTGAAATCTTAGCTAGAAAATTAAAACAGCCAGCAACAGTTTTTGTAATACCTGGAATTATACTGTTAGTTCCTGGTTTAGGAATGTATAAAACTATGCTTTATTTAGTTCAAAATGACTATGCTAATGCAGTTGCCAAAGGTGCTGATGTATTATTCATTGGTGGTGCTATATCAATGGGTGTACTTATTATAACTGCAATATTTAGAATGTTAAACATAGTTTCGCAAAGAAAAGCTACTAGTAAATAGTAGCTTTTTATATTTATATAATTTTTAATTCAACTCAATAATATTCGCATCTTTTATGTACTTTTCTATTATCATTTTACTTAGGTTAAAATAACTTATACACTTGTCAATTATTACTGCATCACTACTTACTACTCTATCTAATTTTTCCAAAATAACATCTGCATTGTTTACAAGTTTCACATAAGTATCTATATTTGTATTTTTTGCACATTCTAAGATTTTATATTTTAAATTCCCTGAATTCGATACTGGTGAATCTAAATAAAAAATTACTGATTTACAGTTATTCTCTTGTAAAAACATATATATTAAATTTAATGCTTCTTCTGTTTTATCAATAACTTTATAAGTTCCCCTAAGTCCTGCTAAATCCCTAATATTATCATCACTACCAATAATTAATGTTCCTTTTGATAACGCAACTTCTAGGGTTATTATTAAGTTAAAACCATCTATGTAAATAGTACCTTCTCTTAATTTATCTATGGATAACCTTTTGTTTTTTCTTATTTCTTGTTGTTCATTAGTGCATACTACTCTCTTTATACAATCTCTTTGCCTATTTGAAAATTGATATCTATTTGATACGAAAATTACTACAGGTTCTATTTTATATTCTCTATTTATAAGCCATTCTACTTCTTCCCTTGCTTTTGTTAATCTTAATAACTCTTTTTGAGAAAACCATCTTTTATCATTTTCATCAAATCCTCGTCTTGATTCTTTAGGCACTTTTTCAGTCACCACCTTGGAACGTTTTTTATAATTTAGTTTTGTTTTTTATATAGATACTTATTTTATTATTTCTATTATTAATTAATTTATTTCATTTGTAATATATAATATTTATATTTTATAACAAAAAAGACCTGGGCTTCTCCCAGATCTCTATTATCCTAAATACTCAAGTATTTCTCCTGCATTTTTATCAGTTTTAGCTTTATTATATACTTTCTCTATTATTCCATTTTCATCTATTATATAAGTAGTTCTAACAACACCCATACTTACTTTTCCGTATAATTTCTTTTCTTGCCATACATCATATGCTTGTATAGCTTCTAATTCTGGGTCTGATAATAATATAAATGGTAATTCATGTTTTTGTGCAAAGTTACTATGCGATTTTACACTATCTTTACTTATTCCTATGACTACTACATCTTTATTTTGGAATTCTTCATAATTATCTCTAAATGCACAAGCTTGTTTAGTACATCCTGGTGTATTATCTCTTGGATAGAAATATACTACTACCTTTTTATTTTTAAAATCTGATAAACTAACTTCATTTCCATCTTTATCTTGCAGTTTAAAATCTGGTGCTTTCACTCCTACTTCTAACATTTTTTATCCCTCCGATTTTAATTTATATTACATATTATACCAAGTATATTTAGCTTTAAACCTTTTTAGATAATTATAGTTATTTATTCATTAACTTTTATTTCACCTACAAATACTGATAAAAATGTTTTAATAATTTGAATAAATGTAGCTAAGCCAAGCATCAAGCTCATAAAATAAAATGCCCTAAAATCTTCAGTAGAATATAATAAAGTAAACCCTGTATAAATGGAAGTTAGAATAACCATAACAATATTCATATTAAGTATACTTCTATTTAATTTTGACTTCTTTTTTATATAAAATACTAGAGTTAATATCATTAATATTATAAATACTAATATACTAATATATTGTAATTGTTGAATAGGATATGCTTCTTCAAAAATACCATTTTTATAAATTACATATCTCAACATACCCATTTTTTTTCGTGTAAAATAATTCACAACATATATTCCCACTAGTAATAATACTTGTAATATCGTAGCTATTATATAAAATACTTTATTCATTTTTTTCATGTAAATCTCAACCTCTTTGTCCTAAAAATTCACTATCATTGAAATAAGCACTGCAATTTTATACAGTGCTTATATTTATTATACATTATATAATTTATTTAGCAGCCTTATCTTTTGATAATTTTCCTACTGTAGTATATACAACATCATCGCTATTTGGATCTCCAACTTGTACAGGAAGGTCTTCATTCATTTGCCATTGATACCATCCACCATCATAAAGAGTCATACCTTCCCAGCCTGCCTCATATGCAATTAACCATGGAATAGTAGCTCTCCATCCAGTACCACAGTAGAATGAAAGTTCATTTTCTTTACTAAAATCTAAATCTTTCCATAATTCTTCCATTTGTTCAGCAGTTATATATGTACCATCTTCATTTGTATAGTCTTCCATGTTGTATGGGTCGCTTCCTCCACGTCCCCAAACAGCACCTTTAGGCTCTCCAGCTCTATCTATATAGTTGTATCCGCTTGTTTCACCTTTAAATTCTGCTTCACTTCTGATACTTACTAAACGGAAATTTGAATCATTTTCTAGTTTATCTACCACATCTTCTATAGACATCCAATACTCTGGATGCGCTGGAACAGTTGTACCAAAATCTTTCGCAACTGTTGCTTCTTCTATTTTAGTTTCTGTCTCATATCCTGCCTTCTCCCAAGCAGTAAGACCACCATTAAGTATTTTTACATTTTCAACACCTGCCCAAAGATATGCATATGCAACTCTTGCAGTTCCAGAAACATCAGACCCATATAAAATAACAGTTTTATCTTTTGTTATACCTAAGTCTAACATACCCTTTTCAACTACCTCTGGCTCAGATAAGTTCCAATATGGTTCTGATTCTACACTTGCTATATCTACATGTAAAGCTCCTGGAAGATGCCCTTTTGTATAATCTGGACTATCTTTATATGTCCCCCATGAAGCTTCTAAAATAACGTAATTTTCAGATTCTGGCTGATTTCCATCAATTACACTTTGTACCCATTCAGGTGTCACAAAAACTTTATTTTTTTCTACTTTTTCAGCCTTTACATTTGATTTACTTTTTGTTTCTTCTGATGATTCTGATTTAGCAGAATTACATCCTACTAACATTGATGCCACCATAGCTATACAAAGTAGCAAATTTATTAATTTATTTCTCATAAGTATCCCCCTATTATTGCTTTTATCTTACTCTATTGTACAAAATTATGAATATACATTCTAATAGTTTATTTCAATATATAGTAAGTATTTATTTAATTTTTCTATAAGTAAAATTTCTATAGTTAAATTAAAAACCACTCAACTATTTTAAGTAGAAAAGTGGTTTTTAATAATTATCTATAATTATTTGCTATTTATATCTTCTTCCTCATACATATCTAGACTTTTCTTAAGTGTAGAAGTCCATTGATTATTTCTCTCATCTTTTTCTTTTACCTCAGTTTTACTTGTCCAAGAAATATTTGAACCTGCCCATTGATTATTACATTCACACTTTGTTTTTTTATCCATGTTTTTTCTCCTTTTTATAATATTTAAATATATTATTTGTAGAAAAGGTGAATATAATCTATACATTTATAACTTATTTCAATAATTATATAATAATAAATTAAATAATATTCTCTGAATAATAAAAGCTTTTTGTTTAATACTATTACTGAATTCAATTAAGGAGGTGCTAAAATGCTTCATCAATTAAATCAATTAGAGTTACAAAACATACGTCATCTAATAGGCGCTCATTGCACTATAGAAAAAAAATTAAATGAATATGCTTCAAAATGTACTGATCCTGAACTACAACAAATGCTTACAAAAGATGCTCAAGATGCAAAAGCTAGCAAAGAAAAATTAATGGCATTCTTAAATTAGGAGGTAAAACTATGCAAGAAAAAGAAATGATAAATGATTACCTTAGTGGGTTAAATGCAAGTTTAGCTGGATATGGTGGTATAATAGCTCAAACAGAAAATGAACAACTTCGCCAAACTATACAACAAATGAGAGATCAAGACGAGGTTCGTCAATATAATTTATTTAAAAAAGCCAAAGAAAAAGGTTACTACATACCTGCTCAGCCTGCTACAAATAGTGAAGTATCAATAGTAAAACAACAAGTTTCACAAGGATAAATCTTAGGAGTTATAGCATACTATTATTTAAAATTCTAGATGTTATAACTCCTATTTTTGTTTTTATAAGTAATTTTCAAATTACATATGATATAATCAGCAGGCTATTTTTTATAAAGATCACTACTATGAAAGACTTACACTGATATATCTCACACCTACAGACTACATAGATACATAAGAGAAAAATGTAGGTCTATTAAATTATAATAAATTCTTTTAAAAATGAAAGTATCGAAATTTAAATATCTGTATGAATAAT
This sequence comes from Terrisporobacter sp., assembly GCF_017888745.1. Taxonomy (GTDB): domain Bacteria; phylum Bacillota; class Clostridia; order Peptostreptococcales; family Peptostreptococcaceae; genus Terrisporobacter. The sequence continues at coordinate 5,088 of NZ_JAGHFM010000063.1, forward strand.
TATAGAGATAGCGTAGCTGGTGAAATAAATCTATTTTTTAACTTCTTCTACATATTCCCATGTTTTACCTTTATCTTTAGATTGATAAAGTGCTTTACTATTACCATTGTAATCTCCATCTGTTCCCTGTCCAACTAACATATAAATAATGTCACCCTTTTCATAAGGAATACCTGGACAATCAAAAGGTACTATAGATGCTCCATTTTTTAACTTAACTTCATATGGACTATAATCTATCTTTTCAAAAGATATACCCCCATTATCCGTTCTGTATAAATCTCCACTATCACAAGAAGGGTTATTTGCTACTATAAACCCAAGCTGCTCATCCATGAATGTCATCCCTGATAAGCTACCAATAGCCCCATTGAATGGATTCTTATTTATAACCTGCCAATTAACCCCACCATCAATAGTTTTTCTAAGTGAATAAAAAGTGCTACCTAATGCTTTATCTGTAACATCCAATTTATAAGCAATTTTTCCTGATAAATGAAATTGTCCTTTTCCATCAATTATATCCTGCTGATTATTCATAGAAGGTTCTTCATATCTAATTATTGGCTCCATACATGATTGACTCCATTTTGAATCACATATCAAATTATATCTATCTGGTATTATATCTTGCTCTTTTCCAGGTATAAATATGGATACGGTATATCCAATTGTTTCAATATTTACCTCTCCAAAATAATATTCCTTACCTTTTTCACTTATATTAATTATACCATCTGTATTATATCCCCAATTTCTTTTTCCATAGTAGAGCAATCCATACTTATCTTCATTAAACTTACTAGTTGTTTTATCGAAAGGAATAGCATTTACTGTCTCAATCAAAGGATCTATCAATTTATCATCGTTATAATCAAAATTTGCCTGTCCATTTAATCGTAATGTAATATCTTGTGATTTACTTTTATCATAAGTTATTAAATACGCTTTATCTTCTCCATCATTATTTTTGCCATAAACAAATGTATATAAAGATGTAATCGTACCATGTGAATTAAATTCAAGTTCAAATACATTTGACATATATAATTTATTTGGCAAAGTATATTTTTTATTTATATCTTGAAAAATACCTTCTACACCATATTTATATATATTATTATGTTCAAATTCAACTGATCTTTCATTTTTTAATCTTTCTATTACCCATGAAAGTTTTCCCCTATAATTTGTTGCACTTTCATAAATTTTCATTCCATATATAGATGTTATTGAAATAATAATTATTATAGAAATATATCTCCATGATTTTAGTTTAATTAACTCTCTAGGCCTATAATCTTTGTTTTTCATATTTTTAATAATAATAAATATAATTATAGAGATAAAAAATAATATACAACCTAGTAAAATATAAATAGTATTATTGACTCTTCCATACATGCATAATAAAGATAGTTCATAACAAAAAATCCAGTATACAATTATTAGAATAGGATTTTGTAATAATACCTTTAGTATGTCTTTTAGTTTTTTCTTAAATATATAAATCCCCCCCATTGAATTTAAAGTTCGTAATATATGTAATTTATAATAATTATATAGTTTAATCTATAATCAATATTATCATCTATTATTTTCTAAATATCTAACCCGTCTTTCTGGTTCATGTATTCTACTATCTATTAATATTATTTTATATAATTATACTTATAAGAAAGATATTATTAATAAACATGTATAAGTTGAAAATGAACTTATGTATTCTTTCTCATATCTAAACAAGTTTATACCTGATAAAATACAAAGCATAGCAGAGATACCCAACCTTAACCAATTCATATAAAGCCAGAAGTCTCCACCTAATACTACATCAGGAGATGTATTAAACTCATCTACGTAGATACCTAAGTTCCAAAATAATTTATATGATATTATCAAACAAATAAGGCTAAGTATAAATATAGTTCCATTTATAAACTTACTTTTTCTCATGACTATCTCCCCCAAACTTAATAATTAGGTAAATTATAACATATTTAAATCTATACAAGTATACACAAAACAAATATTTTAGTGTTCATATAAAGTACTAATAAAACTTAGCTGAAAGTTAAAAATGGTATTAACATATAATTAAAGAGGGCTGATTTCAACCCTCTTTAATTATATGTTATTTTTGATACTATACTTTAAACAAAGTGTTATTTTTAAATAATTACTTACTTTATTTTTTCAACTATTCCAGTTAAAATATCATCTAATTCTTCACTAATATTATCTACACCTTTATGTGTTATTTCAATAACTTCTCTAGTCATAGGTAACTCACCTAAAAGTTGTAAATTCATTTCATCTAAGAATTTACTTGTGTCATCAGCATCAAATAATTTTATTTTTTTACCACAATCAGGACACTCAATATAACTCATATTTTCAACAACACCTAATATATTGACATTAAGCTTTTTAGCCATATTAATACCTTTTGCAACTATCATTGATATCATATCTTGCGGAACTGACACCATTATCATACCTGTTATTGGTAATTTTTGCATAACTGCAAGGGCTACATCTCCTGTTCCTGGAGGCATATCTATTAATAAATAGTCTAACTCTTCCCACATTACATTATTATAAAATTGTTGAACTGTACTAGTTAACATAGGTCCTTTAAATACTACCGGTTGACTTTCATCTTCTACCATAAAGTTTATAGACATAGTTTTTATATTGTCTTTAGTTATTACAGGATATATATCTACTCCGTTGCTAGATAAGGCTTTTTGATCGTGAACTCCCATAAGTCTTGGTATACTTGGTCCTGTTATATCTGCATCTAATATACCTACCTTATATCCTTGTTTATTTAGTTTTTTTGCGATTAAAGATGTTATTGTTGATTTTCCAACACCACCTTTTCCACTCATTACTCCAATTATATTTTTTATTTTATTATTTGGATTATTTTCAATTCCACAAGAAGTAGCTGGTTTGCTACAACTTCCTTTTGATGGACATGAATTACAATTTCCCATTTCAATTACCTCCATAGTCTATGCTAGTCATCTTTATTTTTATCTATATTTATATCAAATTTTTTAATGAATTAATTTTATATTTAATATATACCCATAACTTTAAAGTTTAATGTAATTTTTTACGAATAATGTACAAGTTTAAAAGATGTGATATTTTTGGATACTATTAGCCAAAATTAAAGATGTTAAGATATTTTTATCAAAATTGTAATATAAAAATCTAACTAACGTAACATTATAGGCTATAATATAATGTATAAATTAAATATATTGATTATATTTATCCAACTTAACATGAAAAGAGGTAACTATATGTCTAGAGTAGCAAAATCGGCCTTTATATTGTTTATAGCATCAATGATATCAAAGGTTATTGGCTTTTTGAGGGATCTTACTATTGCATATGTATATGGAACAGGTGTTATATCTGATTCATATTTAATGGCTTTGAATATTATAACAGTAGCATTTATGTCATTACTTTGTGTAGCTATTCAAAGTACTTATATGCCAATTTATACAGATATAAAATCAAATGAAGGAAAGGCAAAAGCCTTAAAATTTACTAGTAATATCATAAATATTATCTTAATAATCTCATTAATAATAATCATATTTGGATGGTTTTTTACAGAGCCACTAGTTAAATTATTTGCAATGGGATTTGAGGGAGAAAGACTCCAACTTACTATGCAATTAACTAAAATTATTTTATTTTCAGTTGGTTTAGTTTGTGTTACATATGTATTAAAAGCATATTTAGAAATATATGATTATTTTTTAATTACAGGGCTTATGCCTTTACCATATAACATTTCCATAATAATAGCTGTTTTACTTAGTAAAAAATTTGGTGTAAATATGCTAGCGTATGGAACTGTAATTGCATTTTTTCTCCAGATGATATTTTTAATTCCATTTTGTTATAAAAATGGATTTAAATATAAACTAAATATTAATTTATCAGATAAAAATGTAAAGAGAATGGCAATAGCTATAGTTCCTATTTTAATAGGTGCTTCAGCAAACCAAATAAATAGTTTAGTAGATAAAAACTTAGCGTCTACCATATCAACGGGTTCTATATCTTCATTAAACTATGCATACAAATTAGATATTTTTGTTATAGGATTATTCGTAGCTTCAATAACATCAGTAATATATCCTCTATTCTCTAAATTAGGATCTGATAAAAACTTAAAACAACTAAAAGTTACATTTTCTAAATCAGTAAATTTAGTTATTTTAATAACTATGCCGATTTCTGTAGGTGCATTTATATTAGCTGAACCTATAATAAGGATACTTTTTGAAAGAGGGGCATTTGATGAAAATGCAACTAAGATTACTGCTCAAGTCTTATCTTTATATGCTGTCGGTATGGTAGCAACTGGAATGAGAGATGTTATGGTAAGAGTGTTTTACTCCTTACAAGATACTAAAATTCCAATGAAAAACAGTATACTATCCGTTATATTTAATGTTTTCTTCAGCTTAATTTTAATAAAAAATATGAAAGTTTCAGGACTTGCATTAGCATCAAGTATTTCAGCAATACTAGCTGTATGTTTCTTAATGTATAGTCTTAGAAAAAAAATTGGAAAATTCAATGGCAAAAGTATTATATTAACACTTTTTAAAACATTGATAGCTTCGGCTGTAATGGCTAGCATTGTATTGTTTATCTTTGGTAAAATATCTTTAATAAGCGAATTTTTAGCCTTAATTGTTTCAGTAGCTATAGGTATAATAGTATATAGTGTAACTGTATTAATTTTAAAAGTTGATTCAACTGATTATATTATTAATCTAATAAAAAATTTAATTGGATCATTCAAACAATTAAAAAAAAATAAAAAGATGTAGTATATTTACTACATCTTTTTTTAATCTATCTTCTTAAATCTAATTTTAATTATATTACGTACTCATATACAGATATAAAGTGAGACAAACTCCCTAGAAGAATGAAAATATGGAATATCTCATGGAATCCTAATCTTTTAAATTTAAGAGCTTTTGGCTTAAGTCCATATATTATAGCTCCTATAGTATAAAAAACTCCACCTAATACTAATAAAAACATCCCTCCAAATGCAATTGAATTATGAAGTGGTTTCATCATAAATACGGCAATCCAACCCATTCCTACATAAATACATGTAGATATACATCTAGGACATTTAAACCAAATCATTTTAAATAATACACCACATACTGCTATAGTTACTATTATACTAAATAATATCCATCCTTTAGTTCCCTTCAATGTAATCAAGCAAAATGGAGTATATGATCCTGCAATAAGTATAAAAATCATAGAATGATCGATTCTTCTTAAAAAAGCAATTACCTTGTCTGATGCAATTACTAGATGATATGTAGCTGATGCAGCATATAGTAATATTAAACTAACTCCAAATATAATTACTGAAGTTAGGTATATAGTTGATGGATTAGTTAATGTGGTTTTAATCACTAAGGCTAGTAGACCGACAAAAGAAAGAATTGCCCCGCCTAAATGTGTAAATCCATTTATAGGTTCTCGAGCATATGTCCCCATAAAGTGCCTCCTCTATAATATTATTTATTTAATTAAATCAATACAAATTAGTTTATAATCTTTTAATCGGTCAATCGACCGATTATGCTTTAATTGTATCTTTCTTAAATCTAAAAGTCAACCCAGAAATAAGTATCTTACTTCATTTATTATAATGCATTATTTCAATTTCATATCCTATTTTATAAAATATGTTTTTCCTATAATAAAAATTCTCTATAATGTCCCACTTTTCACTTGATTTTAATAATATAAAGTATCTTGACACTTTTGGAGGGTTAAAAATGGACTTTATAGACAATTTAGTATCAAAAAGACTTGGTGGATCATCTTTCTTTGATGCAAGTACAAAATTATATAAGTTTGAAAAAATAAAGAAGGCAACTAATGAAGCGAAACTTAAAAATCCACATTTAAAACTTATTAATATGGGTGTTGGTGAGCCAGATAAAATGGCTAACTCTACTGTTGTTGATGTTTTATGCAAAGAATCCTATAAAAGTGAGAATCGATTTTATTCAGATAATGGTATTTTAGAATTTCAGGAAGCAGCTTGTAGATTTATGAAAAATGTATACCATATAGATAATTTAACATGTAATAATGTCATGCATGGCATCGGCTCTAAACCTGTGTTGGCTATGATTCCAATTGGATTTATAAATCCTGGTGATGTTTGTTTGATGACAGTTCCAGGATATCCTGTAATGGGAACTTACACTAAATTTTTAGGCGGTGAAGTTTATAATTTACCTCTTTGTAAAGAAAATAATTTTTATCCAAACTTAGAAAACATTCCAGAAAATATTCTAAAAAAAGCTAAACTACTCTATATAAACTATCCAAATAATCCCACTGGACAAATTGCTACTAAAGAATTTTATGAATATTTAATTGATTTTTGTACTAAAAATAGTATATTTATTATTTCTGATATGGCATATAGTGCCTTAACTTATGGTGACCATGAACCTCTTAGTATACTAAGTATTCCTGGTGCTTTAGATATTTGTATGGAAATTCATTCTCTTTCTAAGAGCTTTAATATGACTGGTTTTAGAATGGCATTCGTTGTTGGTTCTGCTAAAGCTATCA
>NZ_JAGHFM010000064.1 GCF_017888745.1 Terrisporobacter sp.
CAGTATTTATCAGAATTTACATATTGTGAAAGTCTAGAAATTAATTGTTCATATTGCATTTTTGATATTAGAAATTTTTTCTCATAGCGTTTAAAAGATTTTATTGCCAAATTATTCACCCCCTATTAAATTTCCTTTACAATTGAATTATATAAATGGAACCTTAAACTAATCTTAAAGATGATAACAATTTGGAATAGGATGTAAAAAAAAACTTTTATGGTAGAAAAATTATATTTTATTGTATAAGATTTATGTAAAAGGAATGAAAAATTTAATATGAAAATATTTTAGGTTCTACGTATAGATTAATAGGGAAAGAGGTGAAACTCCTCTACAGCCCCCGTTACTGTAATGTGGACGAAACTCAATAAACCACTGTTTGATGAGCAAAGCAAAATTTGAGCAACGGAGATATTTGAAGTGATAAGGAAAGTATATCGTTGGCAATATGTTAAAGCGAATTTTATGGGAAGGTGAGGAGTAGGATGAAGCTAAGTCAGGAGACCTGCCTAAAGTATGGAAAGTAATTTCTTCGGGGTGAAGGAAATATCTTATTATAAAACGCTTAATGTTGGAAATTTAGATATACTTACCTAACCTCATGGTTGGGATTTTTTATTATCAACATTGACTATATTAAGAGTACATAATAGGGAAGATAGACAGTTATTATCTTATAAAGAAATAATAATAAGATATACACCCTACAATTAAATTAAAAAAGGGAGATGTACTTAGTATGAAAAAAAGCAATTTTAAATGGTCATTGATAGGCGCATTTATGTTAATGATCACACCTGTTATCTCAAATGCAATGCATATTATGGAAGGTTTTTTGCCAGTTAATTGGGCAATTACTTGGTGGGTAATATTTATACCATTCTTTGTAGTTGGGTTGAAAAATATTACAAAAATAGTTAAGGAACATCCTAAAAAGAAGCTTTTATTAGCACTATGTGGAGCTTTTGTATTTGTATTATCAGCACTTAAAATACCATCTGTTACAGGTAGTTGTTCCCATCCAACTGGTGTAGGTCTTGCAGCTATATTATTTGGACCAAGTGTAACAGTAGTATTAGGAACTATAGTTTTATTATTCCAAGCATTGTTGTTAGCTCATGGAGGGATAACAACTTTAGGTGCAAATGCATTTTCAATGGCAGTAATAGGGCCTTTAGTTTCTTTCGGAATATGGAAATTATGTAAAGACAAAATAGATAAAAAATGGGCTGTGTTTTTAGCAGCAGCTTTAGGAGATTTATTAACATATACAATAACATCTATACAATTAGGATTAGCTTTCCCAGATCCATCAGGAGGAGTAATAGCGTCAGTAGGTAAATTTTTAGGGGTATTCTTTGTGACTCAAGTACCTATAGCAATAGCTGAAGGTTTACTAACAGTTATAGTTTACAACTTTATAGCTGAAAATGAAGAAAGAGAGGTGCTTGCATAATGATGAAATCAGTACCTAAAAAATCTAATAGTATGAAGCTAACAGTAATATTACTTGCGTTAGTTCTAGCTATAATTATAATTCCACAAGTGATTCACACAGATGCAGAGTTTGGAGGAGCTGATGGTGAAGCTGAAGCATTAATAACAGAAATTAACCCAGGTTATGAAGCTTGGTTTAGTAGTTTTTATGAGCCTGCTAGTGGAGAAATTGAAAGTTTATTATTTGCAAGTCAAGCTGCTTTAGGAGCTGGAATAGTAGGATATTATATTGGTACCACTAGAACTAAGAAAAAAGTAAGGGATTATATGGAAGAAGTAAAAAATGATAATAGATGATTATGCTTATAATAATAAATTATCTAAGGCTAACCCAAATGTAAAATTTAGTATAGGTATGTTATTACTTATTTTATCTTTGATAAATCCTTACAATATTATATCTATGGCAATTATATTTATTATGAGTATAGTAATTGTTGGAATAGCTAAAATTCAATTGAAGGATTATATACGTTTTATAAAAATACCATTAATATTTTTAGTAATAAGCATACTAATGATACTTTTTAGTGTGGCTCAAAGTAAAGGGTCACTATTATATAGTATAAAGATAGGTAGTATATATATAGGTATGTCTAATGAAACTATAGATACAGCTTTACATCTGTTTTTTAGATCCTTATCTTGCTTAACATGTATATATTTTGTTATGTTGACAACACCTTTTAATCAGCTTATTTTTATACTAAAAAAGATGCATTTACCAGATATTTTTCTAGAAATATCTATGCTTATGTATAGGTTCATATTTATTTTTTTAGAAGAGGTATCTGACATTAGAAAGTCACAAGAATTAAAATTTGGATATATAAGTTTAAAAAATGCATATCAATCATTTGGATTATTAGTTAATATGTTATTTAAAAGAATGATGATAAGATATGATGAAATGAGTATAGCTTTAGATATGAAGTTATACGATGGTACATTTCATATTATAGAGGAAGATTAATATGTTTAAAATTAAGAACTTAACATACCAATATGATAAAAAAAGAAAAGCTCTAGATAATATAAATATGGATTTTGATTCTGGAGAGATTATAGGAATTATTGGTTCCAACGGTTCAGGGAAATCTACTTTGTTTAATAATTTGATGGGAATATTAAAACCAACTTCTGGTGAAATTTTATATAAATGTAATAAGTTGAAATATGATAAAAAAAGCTTATATAATTTAAGGAAAGAAGTTGGAATTGTATTTCAGGATCCAGAAAAACAAATATTTTATTCTATGGTATATGATGACTTGGCTTTTGCATTAAGGAATATTGGAACAGATGAAAAAACAATAAAAGAAAAAATTAATAAAGCTTTAAATGCTGTTAATGGTGAAGATTTTATAGATAGACCAGTTCATAGTTTAAGTTTTGGTCAAAAAAAAAGAGTGGCAATAGCATCTGTAATAGCTATGGAAAATAAAATTATATTATTAGATGAGCCTACAGCAGGGTTAGATCCAGAGAGTACTAGAGCTATAGTAAACATTATTAAATCAATGAATAAAAAGAGAATAAAAATAGTAATTACAAGTCATGATATGAATTTGATATATGGTATATGCGACTATGTATATGTTCTAAATCAAGGTAAAATACTTAGTGAAGGCAGTACAGAAGATGTATTTGTGAATTATGAAGTAATTAATGAAGCAGGTTTAGAGCTTCCATGGCTTGTAAAAGTTAATAAGAAAATGAGTCTACCTCTATTTAGAAAAGAAGAAGATTTATATAATTATTGGAGTAAAAATTTTCATGGAAATTTAAAAAAGTAATTAATAAATAAAACTAAAAATAATATATATATATAAGTCCATATTTTTTAATATGGACTTTTTGCTGTGATAAGACTATATTATAGTTAAAGTAGTTATAATTGAAAATTAACTTAATAAATGATGTATTAAAATAATTAGATATAATGATAAAAAAATGTTTTCTATTATAACTAAAATAACTATAATTAACTTAAAGAGTCTAATTGTAGATTATACTATTAAAAACTGAAAATTAATCAATTTAGGTTTTACAGTGTAAATTAAAAGGGAAAAAGGTATAAGCCTTTGCAGCCCCCGCTACTGTGAAATGGATGAAACCATATTAAACCACTGTCTTATATAAGATGGGAAGGTATGGAAGTAAGTTGATATTGAGCCAGGAGACCTGCCTAAATTGTTTGTAAGAAAAATCTCGGGGTGAAGATTCAATTTTATACTTTGTATAGTGGAATCCTAGTCTTATGAGCTGGGATTTTTTGGTATTTATATAAAATTGGGAAAGGATTAAAGTTATGAGTAAAAAAATAATGCTTCAAGGCACGGCATCAAATGTTGGAAAAAGCACAATAGTCACAGGTTTGTGCAGGATTTTTAAACAAGATGGACATAGAGTAATACCATTTAAGTCCCAAAACATGGCGCTAAACTCTTTTATTACAAAAGAAGGTCTTGAAATGGGTAGAGCTCAAGTATCCCAGGCTGAAGCTTGTGGATTAGATCCTATTGCAGATATGAATCCTATTTTATTGAAACCATCTGGAAATCATAAAAGTCAGGTAATCGTTAGAGGTAAGGTAGTAGGAGATATGTCATCTAAAGAATATCATGAGTATAAGTTAGAACTAATTAATGTGCTAGATGATATATTTAAAGATTTTGAAGAAAAGTATGATGTTGTTGTTATGGAAGGAGCAGGAAGTTGTGCTGAAATAAACCTTATGGAAAGAGATATTTCTAATATGGGAATGGCTCAAATTGCAGATGCTCCAGTTATATTAGTAGCAGACATAGATAGAGGTGGTGTTTTTGCATCTTTGGCAGGAACCATGCTTTTACTAAATGAAGAAGATAAAAAAAGAGTAAAAGGTGTAATAATTAATAAATTTAGAGGGCGAAAAGAACTTTTAGATTCAGGTGTAAAAATGCTTGAAGATATTATAAAAGTTCCTGTACTAGGAGTAGTTCCTTATACAGATATAAAAATAGAAGATGAAGATAGTGTAACTACTAGGTTTAAGAAAAAAGTTGGAAAAAGTGATGTACATATAGAAGTTGTTAGAACACCTCATATGTCTAATTTTACAGACTTTAATATATTTGAAACACAAGAGGATGTAAGTTTGAGATATGTGG
>NZ_JAGHFM010000065.1 GCF_017888745.1 Terrisporobacter sp.
TTAAAAAATCATAAAATAATTTTAAAATGTTTAGTTGTTGTATTGTTAGGTGGATTGCTTGCTGGATATGATGTTATAAACAAGGAAAATGTCAATTTAATAGTAAGAGGGGAAGAAAAAATAATTAATTCTTTTGCTAAAAATGTGGAGGACTTATTAAAAGAAAATAATATTATCTATGATGAAGATGATATTATAAAACCTAGTTTAGATACAAAATTACAAGATAATATGGAAATTAAAGTTACATATGTAGATGTAGTCACTGTAAGTGAACATGAGAGGATTGCTTATGAAACTAAAATTAAAAAAGATAATAATTTGGCAAAAGGAACAACGAAAGTAACACAACAAGGGAAAGAAGGAAGAAAAACTACTATATATGAGGAAGTATATCATAATAATAAATTAGTTTCTAAAGTTATCCAAGAAGAAATAATTCGAGAGAAGCCAGTGGATAAGATTATAACAAAGGGAACTAATACAAATAATTATACTAAAACTGCATTAAAAAATTCAAGTAATTCAAAGGGATATGCTAATTATAAATCATCTGGAGGAGGGAGTTACAGCTCTAGTGGCAAAAAATTAGTTGTATCAGCTACTGCTTATAGTGGTGGTGGAACTACAGCTACTGGAACGAGAGCTAGATGGGGGACAATAGCTGTAGATCCAAGAATTATACCTTATGGTGCAAGGGTTTATATACCTCAGTTTAATATGGTATTTACAGCTGAAGATTGTGGTGGTGGAATAAAAGGAAATAAAATCGATATATATATGAACTCTAGCTCTGAATGTTACAATTGGGGAAAACGTAATATTGATATTTATATTATAGGATAATTAAAGTACCAGATTAAGTATAATCTTAATCTGGTTTTTTATTTTATATTCTAATACTAAATTAATATAATATAGAATTTTAGCATAAATTTATTGTTATACAATATTTACTAAATACGAGAATAAGGATAAAATATATATGACATAATTTGTAATTGGGATGTATAAATAATAAATGTAAAGGAGATTGTAAATGACATATAGGGAAAAATATAATAATTGGTTAGAAAATGATTGCTTTGATGAAAATACAAAGAAAGAGTTACTGAATTTAAAAGGAAATGATAAAGAAATAGAAGATAGATTCTATAAAGATTTAGAGTTTGGGACAGCAGGACTTAGAGGTATAATAGCAGCTGGAACTAATAGAATAAATATATATACAGTGAGAAGGGCAACTTATGGCCTTGCTAATTACATATTAAAAAATACAACTAAAGAAGAACAGTCTAGGGGAGTAGCAATAGCCCATGATAATAGACATATGTCTAGAGAGTTTTGTATAGAAGCAGCAAACACTTTAGCAGCATGTGGAATAAAAGCATATATATTTGATAGTTTAAGAACTACTCCTGAACTATCTTTTGCAGTGAGAAATTTAAATTGTATAGCGGGAATAGTAATAACGGCAAGCCATAATCCACCAGAATATAATGGATATAAGGTATACTGGGAAGATGGTGCACAAGTTATGCCAGAGATAGCTAATGCTATTACCGATGAGATAAATTCAATAGAAGATTACTCAACTATACCTACTTTAAGGGAAGAAAATAAAAACTTAGTGGTTTTATTAGACGAAAGACAAGATACTGATTTTATAGAAGCTGTAAAAAAACAAGTAATAAGAGAAGATTTAGTTAGAAAAGTTGGAAAAGATTTTAAAGTGGTTTATACACCTCTTTGTGGTACAGGAAATGTTCCTGTTAGAAGAGCCTTAGAAGAGGTAGGTTTTAAGCATGTTATTTGTGTAAAGGAAGAAGAATTACCAGATTCAAACTTTTCAGGAATAGAGTACCCAAACCCAGAAGACCAGAGAGCATTAACAAGAGGTATAGAACTTGCTAAAGCTGAAAATGCTGATTTAGTAATAGCAACTGATCCAGACTGTGATAGAGTTGGTGTTGCAGTAAGAACAACAAAAGGTGATTATGCTTTACTTACTGGTAACCAAATTGGTGGAATGTTAACTGATTATATAATAGAAGGATTAAAAGAAAAAGGAAGATTAAAAGAAAATTCTGTTTTGATAAAAACTATTGTAACATCTGAGTTCGGTGCAGATATAGCAAAAGCCAATAATATTGACGTTATGAATGTATTAACTGGATTTAAATTCATAGGAGAAAAAATAAAATCTTTTGAAGAAAAATGTGATAAAACTTATCTATTTGGATATGAGGAAAGTTATGGATATTTAGTAGGTACTCATGCTAGAGATAAAGATGGTGTAGTAGCGTCTTTATTAATATCTGAAATGGCTGCATATTATTACTCAAAGGGTATGAGCTTATATGAAGGATTACAAGAACTATACAAAAAATATGGGTACTTTAAAGAAGAGACGATATCTTTAACTTTAACAGGAATTGAAGGTTTAGAAAAAATAAAAGAAATAATATCTTATTTCAGAAATAATGCTTTAGAATCTTTTAATAATAAAAAAGTTGTAGATATTAAAGATTATGAAAAAGGTATAGATAATCTACCAAAAGCAAATGTTTTAAAATATTACTTAGAAGATGAATCTTGGATAGCTATAAGACCATCAGGAACTGAACCAAAGCTTAAGTTCTATTTAGCAGTAAAAGGAAATAATGAGTGTGAAAGTGATAATAAATTAGTAGGAATAAAAGAAAGTATAAATGAAATACTAAATAAACTAATGTAAGTAAAAAAAGCAGTAAATTCTTATATAGAATTATACTGCTTTTCTATTGTAAGGAAATTATATGTTATCTGTTCTATGGATAAAATATAATTATCCAACTTTGTTACTTGAGCAACTGGCGAATCAATTGGCAATATAAAGTGAAGCCCCACACAGAGGCTTAAGCAAAGCAAATTTTTTTATCTTAATTGTAATAAACTAAATATATAAAGTATTTATATATTATTAATATTAAATATCTAAGAACTTACATTGGAATAACTATTATAGACAATCAAATCTTAAGATATTATTATAATATATATATTACTTATTAACTTTTATATTAAAAATAAACTCTGTGTCATATAAATAAAAGTAGGATGTCAAAATAAGAGATAAAAATAAAATATTAGGAATAATATACTTAGATGGGAGGAAGTGAATGAAAAGAAGTTTAAATACTATAATTAAAGATTATAATAGAAAAATAAAATTTCTCTTAGAATATTCAAATTATAGGGAAATAAATTCTAAAGCAGCAGAGATTTCCTTTTATCTATTATTATCTATTTTTCCATTTTTAATATTTACAATAAGTTTAGTAGTTTATACGCCGATTATAAATATAAGTAAATATATTTTTTTGTTGAAAAAAATTATACCTAATAGTGCATTTAATATAGTAACTTCATTGATTCAATCAGCAATAGAAAATAGAAGTATACATTTTTTATTTTTTAGTTTTATTTTGGCTATGTATACTATGTCTAGAGCAGTAATAGCACTTATAAGAGGAATGAATAAATCTTATAATATTAGAGAAACTAGACCATATTTGGAAGTATTATTCATATCCTTAATTTTTGTCATAATGTTAGTAGTTCTTATTTTTTCTTCTATGATATTTTTAGTATTTGGAGAAAAGTTGGGATCTTTTATTTTTAATATTATAGGTTTAAATGAATATTTTATGTATATATGGAATTTATGTAGATATATTGTTGGTATAGTTACAGTTATTATAGTAATTATGAATTTATATAGATTTACACCAAATAAAAAATTGTCCTTTAAAGAAGTGCTTCCAGGAGCAATAGTATCTACATTATGTTGGCTTATAGCTTCATTCTGTTACTCCTATTATTCAAATAATTTTGCCAAATATGATATCATATATGGAAGTATAGGAGGTATAATAGTTTTAATTACATGGATTTATCTTAGTAGCTGGACTATTTTAATAGGATGTGAAATTAATGCTAGATTATATAGAAAAAAAATTAAATGAAAAATACTTACATTAAATATATTTTTTATACATATTAAATAATAATTACAAAAATAATAAGATATTATTTTTATACTCGAATTATATGATAAACCATACAAATATATAAGAAAAAAGTTAGAAAAATAGAAAATTGTGTGAAAATTTTTAAATGAAAATCCTTCCTTCAATATAAGGGAGGATTTTTATTTAATCTTAAAACATTTGTGAAATATATTTTTCTACTTGTTACCCTACCATTAGAATTTGAATTAGTTAGTAATATTTTTTAGTGAATTCTAAGTTTTACTATGAATTTTACAGGTGGATTTTATGCTGCACATAAATAATAAAATATTTGTTGTTTTTTTAGGGAATTAGTGTACTATAAATATATAATACATACTATATATTATAATTATAGTATACTAAATAAAAAATAAAAGTAATTAGTACTGATATAAATGATAGTTTTTTATTAATATAATATATTATTTGGGATATATACAGTGAGTAATATGACTAAAAATATATAGTGTATTCTAATTATGAAGATATATGGGAGGAGTTAAATATGAAAATAAAGGTAGGTATTAATGGTTTTGGAAGAATAGGAAGAAATGTTCTTAGAATAGCAAATGAAAAATCAAATAATGATTTTGAGATAGTTGCTATAAATGCAAGAGCTGATGCTAAAACATTAGCACATTTATTTAAATATGATTCTTGTTATGGGATATTTAAAGAGGATGTTTATGTTAAGAATGAGGATACAATAGTAGTAAACAATAATGAAATAAAAATATTTAGATATAATAATCCAGAAGAAATTCCTTGGGGAGAGATAGGAGTAGATATAGTAATAGAATCTACAGGAAGGTTTACTAAAAGAGAAGATGCAAAAAAACATTTAGTAGCTGGAGCTAAAAAAGTAATTATAACTGCTCCTGGAAAAGATGAAGATAAGACTATAGTTATGGGTGTTAATGAAAATGAATATGACAATGAAACCCATAATATTATATCTAATGCATCATGTACAACTAACTGTTTAGCACCTTTTGCAAAAGTCATAGATAAAGAATTTGGAATAGAAAAAGGTTTAATGACTACTATTCATGCATATACAAATGATCAACAAATATTAGATAAAACTCATAAAGATTTAAGAAGAGCAAGGGCTGCTGGAGAATCTATGATTCCTACTACAACAGGAGCTGCCAAAGCAGTTTCAAAAGTTTTACCACAATTACAAGGGAAATTAAATGGACTTGCTGTGAGGGTACCAACTCCAACAGTATCTTTAGTTGATTTAGTATGTACATTAAAAAAAGAAACTACTGTAGAAGAGATAAATCAAATATTAAAAAAAGCCTCTCAAGGAGAATTGAAAGGAATATTAGGATATAGTGAGGAACCTCTTGTATCAATTGATTATAGAGGAGATTCTCGTTCTTCTATAATAGATGGACTTTCAACTATGTCTATGGGAGACAAGATGTTTAAAATCATATCTTGGTATGATAATGAATGGGGATATTCTTCAAGAACAGTAGATTTGATAGAATTTATCGCACAAAGATTAAAGTATGTAAAATAATGTAATAAAAACTACAATAAAAAGCAATTTGCTTTTATTGTAGTTTTTATTTTTTTGTATTAACAATAAATTAATATATTAAAATAAATACTTTAAATTTAACATACATTTTACATATATAATGAAGGTAAAATTTATAAAAAATAGAATTTTAGTATTAGTAATAGAAATAAGAGCAACATAACAATTTACTTGTACACATACACATAATAAATTATATAATTAAA
>NZ_JAGHFM010000066.1 GCF_017888745.1 Terrisporobacter sp.
AAAACTGAAATATCTTCTACTAAATCAAAAGTATCTACTATAGAAACTAATCTAAATGGAATTACTTCAAGAGTTAGTGCTGTAGAAACGAATCAAACAACTACTGGTAATAAGGTAACAAGTTTAGAATCTTGGAAAAAAGAAGCAGAACAAAAGATAACTGAAACAGCTATAACTAATACAGTTAAGAAAAACTTCTATACTAAGTCGGAAACAGATAGCCAAATTACATCTAAAGGCTATCAAACTGCTTCGCAAGTCCAACAAACTGTTAATAGTTTAGAAGTAAAAGTAAGTCAAAGTGGTGGCTATAATTTAATTCCTAACTCTACTGGAGCAAGTGGCAATACAAATAGTTGGACTCATAATGGTTCGAGTATTGGGGTTTCTTCTAATACTGAAATTGGAAGTAGTTGCAGCACATATATGTATTTGGATAATGGAACTACTACATATGAAAGATATGCTTTTAGCAGTAGATTCAAATTAAAACCAAATACAAAATATAGATTTACTGGATATTTTCACAACTACACAAAATGTCCAAGTTTTGATGTCTTTCTATTGAGTTCTACAACTTTGAGTGATACTAACACAAGTTTAGATTATACTAATGCTCAACAGCTAGTTACTGGTCAAAGTACAAATGGTTCTTGGAAAAAGTTTACTATTGTAGTTACAACTCCTGCAAATACAATAAGTGGTTATATTAGAATAGATAATAATGGATATAATGCCAATGGTGCCAACTCAAATAGGATTCACTGGAATGCTTTAATACTTACAGAGGGAGAACTCGAGGTTCCTTGGTCGCCACATCCTTCTGAAGTCTATGATGGAATTACTACTATAGATAAAGATGGGATAAAAGTTTCTATGCAAGACGGAGAAGGTTCGCAAGGTTATACTCGTATAGCTCACGATGGTATGGAAATATTTGATAGTAGCGGTTCGAGAATAGCTCACTTTGGTGATAACAATTCTGCTTACATCAAATCATTGACTGCTGATGAAATAATAAATGATAAACTATTAAAAATGAGTACTGGTGGAACTAGGCATTTGTATGTTGCTCCAGGTGCTACTGGCGATGGTACTGGTAGAGATGCAAATAATAGAGCGAATAGCATTACAAATGCTTTGGAATGGTTTAGAAAACAGTATGGTTGTTATAGGTGGCAATCGGATATACAAATCCATCTAGCTCCTGGAGATTATTGGGGTGCTAATAATTACATTGGGGGTTGGATTGGTACTGGAGTTATACACGTATTATTTGAGCCATGGGCATGTCTTAGAACAACTCTTACCATAGAGGAAAATACTATGCCAATAATAATAAGAGGTACAAAAAACGCGTTTGATTGGTCAACTCAAAATGATGCTTATTTTATTACACAAGGTAAGGCTACTGGTATTCATATTAGAAACTCTAATGTAACAATAGCAGGTATTAATATGTTGAAGGAAGGTTGGAGTGGTGATACAAATACTTGGAATAATTACCAGGGTACAGCAATAACAGCTGACCATGGTTCAAGGGTATTTTTAGCTTATATGGATATTGTAGGTTATTACAACGGTGTATACGCATCTAATGCTAGTTATGTTTCGTGGTACGATTCGAGAGGGCATGTTTATAGACATGCGGGTTCAGCTCATGGAGCTTATATATTTTTCAGTAGAAGTGAACCTTTGAGGGCATTAATAGCCCAAAGAGAACAAGGTGGGCATTTTGCAGGTTTGGGGGATGCTTCTAACAACAATTCTTTCTTTCAACCTAAACCAGCTTCTCAACCAACTCCTCCTCCACCTCCTACTGAGAAATGGGCATGGGTTGAAAACACATTTTGGGCGAGTTCTTTATGGACTACTCCAGAAGGTAGTGGTTCTGGTACTTCTTCAAGAAATGGTCAATGGGGTCAAGGTAAATGGGGAAGTTATAAACCACATAGAGGGTTCGCATCATTTAGTGGTGTAAATGCTTGGTGTCATGGTGGGAGAAACTTTACCGTAGAACTTACAATGACAAGACTTAATACAAGTCATGGTTATGGTGGAGCTGTTCCTGTTCCTAAAATAAAAACTACAAATGGTAGTTATTGGAATTGTGGAAAGGCGTTTGCAAGGGGAGCTACTCATACAGTCACTTTACCTTCTGATGTGGCTAATGCTTTAGTTACTGGCGGTTGGGATAGATTAGAAATGTGGGCAGGCACAAGTACAAACGATTATTCATTTTATGATAATGTAAGAATTAGGGTAGTATGCGAAAAACGAGTACAATAAAAAAAGGAGAATGATATAATATTATGAGAACAACAAGAATAAATGAGTTTTTAACTTCACAAAACAATCAAACTATTAACTTTAACAAAGATATAGTTGTTAACGACTTAGAAGGCAATAGCAGAGTAATTGTAAAATGTTATTGCACTATCATAAACGGTAGAAGTATAAGTTATTATATGACTGTTGAAGATGAAGAAATATTTGAAAATAACAAGGAAGCTATTCAAGTTGAAATAACTAAATTTAAAGAAGAAGCTGTTGATTTGGCTACAAAGAATAATGTTCCTATAATATAGGGAATTAATAAAATCACAATTTAGTGATTTGCGTCTTGAACCTATTGCAATCACTGGGGTGTAGGATTGTGATTTATAAAAATAAATAGAAAGGACATGATTTATGGACATGTTAAAATTCATATCACAAAATATAGGTTATATAAGTTGCATAGTGACTTTTATATTAAGTGCATATAAGATAATTTCATTATTTGAAAAGGAAGTCAACTATAATACTTTGATGACACTAAGATTAATAATTATAAATACTAATATGCCTTTATCAGAAAGAATAGAGGCTGGAAGAATGTATATTAAAAAAGGTGGTAATGGAGCAGTAAAAAAATTAGTGCAAGAATTAGAAGAAATAGAATTAAAAGAAGAAATGGGAGGTAATAAATAATGGATTTAACTTTTTTAAATGATTATGTGGTTTTAGTAATTGTGGGAATATGTGTTTGTATAGGTTATATTCTTAAAAATAGTTTTCCTAAACTAGACAATAAATATATACCTTTAATAATGGCTATTTTGGGTGTAATATTAAATATTTGGATAGCCAAAACTATTACTCCTGAGATACTGTTAGCTGGTATGTTTAGTGGATTGGCAAGTACAGGACTACATCAAGTATTTGTTAATTTAATGCAAGGCAAATAAATTAATATAAAATAGGAGGCGTTTTATGCAAAGTAAATATGGATTTATAATGTTCGATAATATAAATGAATTTGAAAACTGGTTAAGAAAACAAAAAATAACTAGAAAAATAAGTAAATTACAAGTTCATCACATGGGAGCACCAGATTATTCTTGTTGGAAAACAGATGAACATTTTAGAAGACAGAATAATCTTAGATCATTTCATAAAAATAATAGTGGTTTTTCAGATATTGCACAACATTTTTCAATATTCCCTGATGGGAAAATAATGACAGGAAGAAGTCTTAATTCTAATCCTGCTGGTATAAGTGGTTGGAATACAGGTGCGGTTTGCGTTGAGATTTACGGAAATTTCGACTATGGAAAAGATATTATGACTAAAGAACAAAGAGAGTCTGTAATAGCTTGTTATGCAATAATGTGCAAAGTATTTAATTTAACTCCAAGTGAAAGCACTATAAGACCTCATGCTTGGTTTAAATCAGACGGAACTTATTTAGGAACATATAGAGTTGGTCAATCAAGAAAAACTTGTCCTGGAACTAACTTTATGGGATATGGTAATACTAAAGAAGCCTTTAAAAATTTTTATAGGGATATAAAAAATTACCAATCATCAGGGCAAGTTTCAGATAGCAAACCTTCGCAAAATGTATCAGAAACAACAGTCAATCAAGAAGGTATGGTGAATGCTACTTCATTAAACGTAAGAAGTGGGGCAGGGACAAATTGCTCTAAAGTAGGTTCTTTAAAAAATAATACTCAAGTAACTATAGTTGCGAAATGTTCAAATGGATGGTTAAAAATAAAGTATGGAAGTGGATATGGATATGTTAGCGGACAGTATATAGACAATATAAAAAATGTTCAAACTTCTTCATCAACTCAATTAAGTGGAAAATATATTGTTAGATATCTACAACAAGTACTTAATTCATCATATAAATTAAACTTAGATGTAGATGGATTATATGGAACTAAAACTAAAAATGCAGTAAAATCTCATCTCCTTAAAAAAGGTTGTAGAGGTGAACATGTAACATGGTTACAAAAAGCATTAATAAATAGAGGTTATAAAATAAACGCTGATGGGATATTTGGAAATGACACACTAAATGCAGTTAAAAAATATCAACAATCAAGAGGATTAAAATCAGATGGATATGCTGGAGTAGATACTCATACAGCAATAGTAAATGACTAATAAAATAGAGAATTAATAAAATTATGGCTAGGATTATTCTTCCTAGCCTTTTTTAGTTAGGAGGAATAAGATGTCAAAACAAGTTTATAATAGATTTTTCGATGAAGAAAAATGGTTAAAAGTCAATAAAAGCAATAAAGATGCAATGGAGGATTTTCTTTTAGAATTAAAAAGTCAAAGGAAAAGTGATAAAACTATATATCAATATAAAAATGATTTAAGGATATTTTTTATTTGGATATTAGATACTTATGATAACGTTCCAGTTCATAAGTTAAAGAAAAAGCAATTAAGAAATTTTATTCTATATTTAAGTGATTTAGGAATGAGCAGCAATAGAGTTAATAGAATGAAAAGCACTTGTTCTTCATTTTTAACTTATTTGGAAGATGATGAAGATTCTGAAGTTGAAATGAATTATATGAGTAAAGTCAAATCAGTACAAAAAGAAATGGTTAGAGAAATTGTATTTTTAACAACTGAAGAAGTATTGATTATATATAATGAACTAATGTCTCAAGAAAAATATAGAGATGCTTTATTGATTGCTTTGAGTTTTGAGTCTCTTGCAAGAAGATTTGAAATATATCAATTAAAAGTAGAAGATATAGATATTAATAGATCCATTACTAAAAACAAGGTTCGTGGTAAAAGAGGTAAAACTTTTAATTTATTTTATTTCAATAAGACTAAAGAGGCTTATACAAAATATATGGAAACAAGAAATGATAACAATGAAAATTTATGGGTTGATAAAAATGGAAAAAGTATAGGATATGAAGCCTTATATGATATAGTTGTCAATTGTAGAGAGATATTGTTTAAGCATACTGGTGAAATGAAGTATTTTAATAATCATAGTTTCAGACACAGTGGTGCTCAAATGTATAAAGAAGGAAAACACTGGGTTAATGATAAACAATTCACGCTAGAGGAACTGAAAGTTCTTATGCATCATAGTGATTTAGGAACAACAAGTAGTTATTTAAAGTCAATGGATAATGAAATTATATTAAATGCTTTTGGATTAAGCGAAGACAATCAATAGTTTAATAAAAATGTTATTTTATAAGGTATGAATAATTAATAAAGAAATTACAAAGCCTTAAAATCGCTTATACGAAGTCAAAAATTTTATATAAATGAAAGGGATGGTAAAATGGCAATACAATATATACCACCAACTGTCACTAAAGCCAACAGAATAAAAATAGATGATGTGAATAATAACTTCAAAAGTAATAATGTTGAAGGTGCTTTAAATGAATTATATGAAAGTTCAAAAAATCAAGTTAAAGTTGAATATAACGATACAAATGGTGAATTGACAATTAATTCATCAGTTAAAGTTGTATATGATGAATCAAATGGAAATTTACAAATAGGGTAGGAGGAAAATAATATGGCTGAAACAGAAATTAAAATTATAAATGGAAGAACAGTGTGTGATGCTACTGCTAGGAATCAAATTAAAAATAAAGTAGATAAGATTGAAGGCAAAGGACTTTCTACAGTTGACTTTACAACAGAAAAAGATACTAAATTAAATGGTATAGCGGAAAATGCTAATAACTATGTTCATCCTGCTAAACATAATGCAGATGTAATTACACAAGACGCTAATCATAGATTTGTTACTGATACAGAAAAACAAACATGGAATAACAAAGCAAATAGCAACCATAATCATGATAATACTTATGCTACAAAGTCTAGTGAACATACTCATGCCAACAAAACAATATTGGACACTATAACTACAGAAAAAATACAAATATGGGATGCAAAAAGTGATTTTGATGGAAATTATAGTAGTTTAAAAAATGCACCGATTTTATCATTTAATGAAACAGGCGAATTAGTTGTGACTATAGGTGATGTAAGTAAAACTTTTGTACCTAAAGTTGAATCAGTATAAAAATAGAATAAAAGAACAGAAGAGGGATATGCGAAATAATCGTATGTCCCTCTTTATTTTTTTTTGTTTAAAAATAGATACTGAGTAAGGCGAATCAGGAAATCTATATTTAACAAAAATAAAACAACTATTTTTAATACATTTACATTATATCATAAGTATTAATTATTTTATTAAAATTTTAGTCAACTTTTATTAATTTGCTACATATATATTATTAAGAAAAATGATTAACATATGTTAATCAGTGATTCAAATATAAAAATCGTAAAAATAGTTATCACATATGTTAATCAATTTGCATATATTGTATTAGGTGATGAGGATGTTAGAGAGAGATAAAAGAGTTTTAGAGTTGATTAAAAATTTAGGTATATGTACAAGACAACAAATACAAAATGTAATATTTGCTGATGTTCACGAGAATGTATGCTTGAGAAGATTAGCTATGCTAAGCAAAAGAGAAGAGATTAAACGAGAGTATTTTAACCTAGGAGATAACAAGAATGCTTATATCTATTATTTAGATAATAAGCCAAATAAAGACACTATACAAAGTGATTTAATAATTACAAACTATATTATTAAGCTGATAAGCGAAGGATATGAAATAGTAGAGTCAAAGAGAAATACTATGGTGGAAGATAATACTTCAAATGCAATAATTAAATTCAAATCAAAAGACAAATCTAAATATGTATTTTTAAAATTAGAATCTGAGGAGGGGGATTTTAAAAGTATATATTATAACTTCAAATCTGAATCGAAAGAAGAAATTCCAAATACACTTTACCTTATTGATAAGGGATTAAATGTAGTCAAAAGAATTAAATATAAATAACATAAAATTCCATGTATATTAATAATGATTTTGGATAAAAGAAAAGTAACACAAAAGAAAGGGTAAGCTCGGCTTCGCCTCCCTTATTAAAATAGCTTGGACACATGCCTCAAACATAGTTATAATCTGGATACGTTGGTTCTAATCTAAAAATATTGATTGGAACTTCCAATCGAAATGTATATTTTAATTTTAGGGTATGTTAATCGTGGTATGTGAATCGGAGGGGTGTTATGAATAAAAAGAGTATTAAGATATTAAATTTTATAGATATTGTTCAATTTTGTACTAGGGAGCAAGTGCAAAAATTATACTTCAAAAATAGTAGCATAAGATATTGTAATAGGTATATGAGCGATTTGGTTGATAATAAAATGTTAAAGAGGAAATATTATAATTTAGATGTAAAAGTAAATCCTTATATTTATTACAAAGATAAAAGACCTAATAAAAAAATATTAAAACATGATTTATTAATTACAGATACAATAGTAGAATTTATGAATTCATTTTCAATTAAAGAAATAATAAAGTCACCAGTTATAGATGATGTTAAGCCAGACGCAATGTTGGTAATAAGAACAGGGTATAGCTTGCAACCAGTATTAGTGGAAGTACAATTATCAAAACATGATTGTTTTACAAAGTATTATAATTTTGCCCGAAAGTTTAAGAAGTATTCACAATTAGATGAAAAACCTATTCTGTATGTAGTAACAGATTTGGAACTTAATGAGAAAAAATTAAGAGATTTAGATATAGTCATAGATGATTTGAATATGACTAAAATAAGGGGGATTTTGAAATGTTCAAAATTGTAAGTGGGATTATAGAAGGCATATCAGTTATATGGGATGTGACATTAGATTTATTCTTTGGAAAAAATGAATTTGAGTATTTATTCAAGCAAATAAAGTTACAAAACTTAGATGGGCATATGCCTATATTAAGAAAAACAGTAGAAGGTTCTAATTATAAAGCATATTTATTTACTATACCAATAGGATTAAGTATAGAGGATTTTAAAGATAATAAAGATACTATATCTCAATATTTGCATAAAAAGGAATGTGATGTATCTATAGAACTGGTAAATAATCAGGCATTAATAACAATTAAAGAAGGGGATATAAAAGTTAGTTGTGATTATGAAGATTATGAATTTAAAGATAATAATAAAATCCCTATAGGTATTGATAAAATGACTAATAAGATAGCTTACTGGAAGTATCTATCTCAATCAGATTGTCATTTGATTATAGGAGGAGCAACAGGTTCAGGTAAATCAACCGCTTTAACTGAAGTTGTAAGCTATATAGTTGAATACATTCCAAATATTAAAATTTATATCCAAGACACAAAAACTGTAGATTTACCGATGTTTGAGAATGTTGATTGTGTAGAGGTTTATAATGGTGGAAAAGATCATTTTGATGAAACTATATCAAATGTTGTAGATGAAATGAAAGAAAGATATAAATGGTTAAAAGAAAAAAAATGCAGGAATTTAAATGAATATAAAGGCAAAGATAAACCTCCTCATATATTTTATATAGTAGAAGAATTAAATAACTTCAATTCTAAACATAAAGAGGATGTTGAATTTTATAAAAATTTACAATTAATATTATCTCAAGGTAGAGCAGCAGGAATTACTTGCATAGTTACTGCACAAAATCCATATTGTGATGTATTACCAGGGTATATTAAGAGTAACTTTTTAACAAAACTTTGTTTAAAAACAACAACAGGCGAGGCATCTAAAGTATTATGTGGGAATTTTGATTTATTAATAGATGAAAAAATAATGGATGGAAATGGTCATGGATATTTAATCAATTCAGATGGTACAAATGAAATTCAAGGATTTAATATTCAAGAAGAAACTATAATACAAATAGCGAATAAACATAGAAAGGATAAAGACTCTTAGGAGTCTGAGTATACATAACTTATTAAGGAGGTATTTTAAAATGAATAAAAATAATGAAAGTCATAGCAGTTCTGAAAAAGTTATATACTCAGCATTAGGAGGAGGAATTATATTATCAATGGCTCCGCAATGGATACCAATATGTATATTTGGTGGAGGATTATTAATAAGCGTATATGGAATATTAGACGTAATTAATAAAAGTGATGCTAGAAGTCAGTTTGATTTGCGACAATATATTGAAAACTCAAAATAAATAACATATTCAATCATATTAGGTAATACCCCTCTTTTGAGGGTTTACATAGATAGAATTTATCTATTAATTTTAAACTAAAGGAGAAAAACTAAAATGAGCAAAGCAGTTAATATGATGAATAGTTACATGAGAAGTCAATGTAAAAGGATCAATAACCAATTAATTGAGGAAAGTAAACCTTTGAAACACAAAAAGTCTAAAAAGACTGATGGTGTAGTTAAGATGAAAGATGTAACTGATAATGAGCATAAAAGAAGAGTTATACAAAAGCCAGAAGTTTCATTGAAAGCATTTCCTGTATTTTATATAGGCTACTGGTGTATGATAATTTACTATTTAACTCGATTATTTTAATTAGTAAAAACTATGACATCTAATATGACTAATATTAACCATTGTGCCACATACACTTTAAGGAAAGATGGAGTGAATACAATATGTTAATATAAGGACAAATTCAGATGTGATTAAGGATTTAAATAATGAAAATAACATGAGTTAGAAAGGAAGAATTATGATTAACGAAAAAGTAAAAAGCATTAAAATGGCAATTAATAATTTTGAAGGCATGCAAGAAGAAGGATTGGACACCTGTCTATTAATAGGAGAAGATATGGAATTAGGTAAATATTATCTTCAGTTTACTAATAATCGTCAATCAGCTTATGATTTAGAAATAATTGAAAAATGCGAAGATAAAGATTATGTAGAAAACATTGCTAAACTATTATCTAATATTTTTGATATAGATATAAAGTGCTTTGATGAACATGAAGGATTATTCAAAAATGTTAAATATATAGGATGTTAATATTTAAGGGGGAATATGAGGATAACTGAAATTTAGGAGGTTATTCTTATGACAAACTTAACTAGAGTACAATTAGCTAATATTAATGAAGGATGTTCAAATAATTTTCAATTAGATGTAAAAAATTTTATTGCAAATGATGTAATTCAATTGGTTAAATATGTAGATATCAATGAAAATGAAAGATTAGAGTATTGTTTATGTTATCACAGAAAATATAATATTGTTAAAAAGACAGGAAAGAAAAAGGCAACAAATAGATATTTAGTATTATTAAAAATATCAAAATGGAAAAGAGGAGATATTGATATTTGGGTTGATAATGGAGTAATTAAAGTTGTAAAAGTGCTTAATAAAGCAGTAGATCATCAATATTTAAAATTCCTTCAAAAATTAACTGAAGAACTTACAGATGATAAACTTTTATATTACTTAAATGAAGTTGAAAATGTTGAAATAATAAAGGGTGATAATATTGAAAATAAAGGCAATTAATGGTTGGATTTGTAATGTAGAAGGTGATTTAAAGTGTATAACTGACCATGACTTAGAAATATTAAGGTATAAAAACTTTTCCACGAATAATATAGAAAAATTAGATAATGGGTGGATAGAACCTTATAGCATTGATTTCATTAATAAAGTAGTTGATTTATATGTTTTTAGATAGGAGGATTGTTTTATCCTCCTTTTTATTTTGTATAAAAATAGTATATAATTAAACTAAATATAAATTAAGGAGTTTTATTATGAATGTTATTTGTGGTGATTTAGAATTAATGGATAATAAAAGTTTATATAATTTATTTCTTAAAGGTGACATTGAAGAATCAGAATTAAAATGTATTTTTAGGGATAGGATAAAAGTATTTACTAGAGTTAATGTTGGAAATATTAATTTAAGAATAGATCTAATAAGCAAACAGAATGAAGGTGATAAAAATTACTTTATGGCTTTAAATAAGATATGTACATATAATGAACTATCAGAGATGAGCATAAAACTTGGTGAAAATGTAACTTGGCATAAAACATACTAGTCTTTAAATGTATTTTTAAGGTATAGTTACAATTATATTATAAAAAATATTTAAGTATAATAATATCCACTACCAAAATTGATAAGGAGTGGCAGTGGATTGAAGATTGATAGAAAATAATATTTTCTATGACTATTATATAACAAGTGACATGTAAATGCTAGGTTATTTCATATGTTTTTTCAATATTGTTATCTTCATTATGGCTATTTTTACATAGTAAAAAACACTCCTAGTTTGCCGACCAGAGTGTTTTAAACATAACTATTTTTAATACCAAAAACCGAAAAGGTCATAAATTATTTATTCTTATTTTTCTTTTGTTCTTTTAATGCTTTCTCTTTTTCAGCACGTTCTATTTTACATTGTTCAATTCTTTTTGATAATACTTCTATCATTGTTTTTTCATATTTCTTATATATTTTATTGTCTGTTGAATCTATTGATATGTTATATTTGGATTCTAATTCATCAAGTAGTCTCCAGTAACGGAATTTACTAAATGTTTTTATGTATTTTGGTAAAGTATCTGCACATACACAGCTTAAAAAACGGTTAGCAAATTCATTACAATAGTTATTAAATGTTGCTTTATCCTTTTTATTCACGTTTCCTCACCTCATAATTCTTGAGTATGTATTTTGCAAAGCATACACCACAATGACAATTAGCACGATTGAAATTACAATCATATGCTGCCTTTGAAAGTTTGGGACAAAATAATAAAAATTCGTCCCATAGTTTTTCATTATCAGATATTTTTAATTTACTCATATTTACCTCCTTATTTAATCAAATATCTCTATTTTTATATGCTTTCCCTCTTTATTTCTCAAAAAATCTTTAAGATAAGTATCATTTATAATGAAGTCATCTGCACCATGTCCTCAACACCAATCTTCGTATCTTAATGTACCTTCTATATTTTTTAAATCATCTAAGAAACATTGTTCCATTTGATTTTTTAAATCGTGCATGATAATATCCTCCGAACCATATACATTGATGAAGCAATCATCTAAATAGAAAGATATATAATTTTTAATATATTCAAATCCATCACATACACATAAGTTCGTATCAACAGCTATATTTTGACCATCAATATTTTTGTTCATATCGTATTTCCTATTTAATTCATTTAAGATATTATAAATTACTTTATAATATCTTTCTGCCCCTTCATGATTCTCTATTTCATGTTTAAAACAATCATCTTTGTTTTTAAATATTTCACCACAATACTCACATTTATAAACTTGTATCATATCTCCACCCCTATTTCATTGTTAAGTTATTCTTATTTAATATACTATAATTACGCTCCAGTAGTACCATAGCCACCACGATCTTGATTACCAAATGATGAAACTTCTTCAAATTCTATTTCAGGCATAGAGTCCTCTATTTTCATTTGTATTAATCTATCTCCTATATTAATATGTCCTTCTCTAGTAGCATAAAACATAGCAAGATATTCATCGTTATCTCCTATGAAAGTATCATCGCCTATCCCGACAGAATTGGTTAATAATAATCCAGTTTTTCTAAATGTCCCACTTCTAGGTACTAAATGTAACTCCTTACCTTTTGGTAGTTCTAGTGCAAATCCTAGTTTAACTACTATTACATCCTCTTTTGCATAAGTAAGTCCGTCAGGATACCATATAATATCATCAAAAGTAAATTCTTTACCTGTTTCTAGTGCATTTATATCAACACAACCTATTTGACTAACATAACAATCAGCCCAGTTTCCATTATGTATTTTTGGTAATTTAGCATTTTCTCTCATTCTTTTTATTCTCATTTTCATATTATTACTCCTCCTAAATAAAAGTTTTATTTTATTAATTATATATTTATAAAAATATTACCACCATAAACTACGATTACATATAGCATATATCTTATATACTTCATCCATTGATTTTTTAATATTCTCATCATTTCTTCTTTCATCAAAATCATCTAATAAAAGTTCATATTCTAATCCTTTAATCATTCTATTTATACATTCTCTTTGGGTTAAGGTTTCTCCATTAAAATCAAATTTATGAAAATCTAAATCAATACATTTTTCTGCAATTTCTTTATATGCACACAGTCTTTCATACATTAATAAATCAATTGTATAATATAAATTCCAAGTTTCCCTTTCATCGAATCCATCTATTTCTCTACTTAACTTCCATTGTTCTTGTCTGTCATCGTCTTTATTCCAACCCCAAGGGGTATCTTCAATTTTTATACCTAAGTTTTCCAAATAACTTCGATTCATATGTTCACATCCTTATATATTTTATAAAAATATTTTTAAAGTTTTATAATTACCCGAAGAAAATATAATATTAAATTTATAACCAGCATTTATCAACTCATCATATAAATAATTAAATAACCAGTCATAAAAATCTTCTTCTTTATCAAAATCTTCTTTAAGACAGTTCAAATCTATCAATGTATATTTATCCGATTTATTTAAAGCCCTTTTTAGACAATCATTAATGTAGTCATATGCGTCTTTATGTATTTTTAATACTTTTGAAATAGTATTCTTATTAACTATCATATCTTTCTTCTCCCTTTGTTTAAATAAGCTAACACTAAGGCTAAACTATCATAAATGTCAGATGTTTTCTCTTGTTTCTTAGTTTGCTTATCACTATACTTACCTATATCAATTAAATCTCTTTGGATAGTTTGTGCAATTTGTTCTTTTGTTGCCCTACCATTACCTGTGACCATTTTCTTGACTGTTGTAGGATATATTAATTTAGTCTTAATATTTTTCTTTTGTAATGATCTAATAATCATACCTTTGAGTATATTTAATTGTAATACCGATTTACTATTTCTAACAGGTATGCTATCCTCAAGAACACATAACTCTATGTCATAAGACTTTATAATTTCTTCTAATGTATCACATATATGAGTTAATCTATCTATATCGCTAGGGAAAATCTTCACGTTTAGTCTCTATTTTTCCATATACAATTACCTTCTTATCTGATGTAACTATTGAATAACCCGATGAACTCATACTTGCATCTATTCCTAATAAAATAATATCAACCCCCTTAATTCCGAATAGCAAACAATTTATAACACATTTTTAATTAAAATATATTCCATTTCATTAATTGCATTTTCAACTTCATATTCATTATGTATCTTATAGTAATCACCCTTTTCAATAAAATCTTTAAATCTTAAATTATCATCATGTTGTCTACGTTTTACTTCAGCTAAATTTTTAGTGTCTCCTCTTTGAACTAATCTTTGCATTCTTATTTCATCGTTGCAATGTATATAGAATGGAATTATATTTGATTTACCAAAATAGTTTTCTAAGTCATATAGTCCAGGTGGATCTACAATTACCAAGCTCACATCATCTTTAATTGAATCTTTATGTATACCATATCTCCATATTTCACATTTATCATTAGGTGTTTTTACTTTATAAGTCCTTTGTTCTATGAAATTATCCTTCTCACTTTCAAAGAAGTCATTTGATACAAAGTGATAAGTATTATTATCTATTTCTTCTTGATTTCTAGGCGGACGTGTCGTGTGAGAAACTATTTTTGGTATATCTAAATCTTTGCTTATTGCATTGCAAATCGTATCTTTTCCACTTCCTGATAGTCCTAATATTGCTATAATCATTTAAATTCCTCCTTAACAAGTAATATATTTGTTATCTGAAACCATTATAATGCCTTGTTTATCCCTAATTACCTTAACTTTAGTTGATGATTTTCTATTATTATGAATTAAATCAATTGATATATGTCCTTTGTTTTTTCTTATTGAATACATAAACATACCTCCCTTTGGAGAGAATAAACTCTCCTAGATTTAATTTATTAATTTTATAGTTTATAATATGGATTCAAATTGTAAGCCGACCACTTGTCTAGACATGGTATCGAAATGTCCATTTTTATTTCTTAAAGTATACTTATCTGTAAAATATACACACTCATTGTTATCTTCATTATCTATTACTTTAATAGTGAATCTTGGTGTTGTACTTAATTCTCGTTCCTCAACATTAAATATTCTTTTATCACCATTTTTTATCATATATCGAATACGAGGTTCTTCATCCAAAATATCAAGATAACCTCTTCTAATAATCTCATATTCCTTATTATATAAAACTTTATCCCCTAAATTATATTTAAACATTAACATTCTCCTCCTTAATAAAATCAATTTTTATTGTGTGTTTTGAGTTCTGAACCCGTTGCAATTACTACATTACATCGTTGCACAATTTTATAAAATCATCATCTGGCACAAAAATACCATAGTATAAATATATTATTGTAAAAATTATATTAATTACTGGTAATATCCCTACTACAAGAATTTTTAATAAATTATACAATTTAGCTAATTTACTATCACTAGGAACACCCCAAGTTATTTTATGTTTTAGCGTAATACATCGTAGCATAAATAAAAGTACGCTTATGACAAATAATATAATTGACCATATGTAAAATTTAATCATTGATATCCTCCTATCTAAATAGTTTTATAAACATTAATTGTGACATGTTTAATTTACTTACTGTTTTTAATATTTCATGCATATAATTACCTCCTAATCACATTTCGTATACCCACATGAATTACATTGAACACATCCTCCAGTAAAAGAAAGTTTCTCATTACATTCAGGACACTTAGAATCATTTTCTTGATTATATTTATCTTTAACATTTATTTTTTTTCTTGTAGGCTTCACACTTTCTTCATGCTCTATTTCTTTCAAGAACTTATGAACTTCATTAATTATTGCACTTCCGCAATAACTTCCTTTTGATAACTCTACTCCTTTTGCTCTAGCACTAGCAAATGACGGGCATGCATCTACTCCACTAAATGCTTTCTCTATGTTATTTATATTTCCACCTAATCTTAATGCAGCACTAATACCTATTACTGTTGTTTCAAGATTTTTAGCACATCCACCTGAACCTGACTTTTTAATATATAAATCTTGAATTGCTTTTTCATTAGGAGAATATCCAATGAAGAGTTTTAATTTCCCACAACCAATTTTTAAATTTCTCTTAATATAATATGTGTCTTCGGCTAAAGATTTCCATTCTCCCCTTTTGAGTTCTTGAGTTTCTTCTTTATCATTAGTATTTGTAGTTAATATTCCTTCTCTTTTGCATCCACTTCTATATATAGTTATACCTTTTAACCTCTTTTCCCAAGCATAAGTATATATATTATAAACATCTTCAACTGTTGCTTCATTAGGTAAGTTGACTGTAGAAGAAATACTTGCATCTATGTGTTTTTGCCATATAGACTGCATATCTACTCTTTTTAAAGGATTTAAATTCATAGCGGTCACAAAGTAATCAGGCAAATCTTCTTCTTTAGTAATATTATTTCTATCCATATACTCTTTTACTATTGGGGTATATACCTTATAATAAACATCTTTATTATGTAATGATTCTGTTTTTCTTGTATATGAATTTTCAAATATAGGCTCTATACCTCCACTTATACCTAACATAGTAGACAAACTTCCAGTAGGAGCAACAGTAAATATTTGCGAATTTCTCAAACCATATTCTTTTATCATATCTCTTGTTTCGTCCGTAGTATTATTTTCTATATATTCACTTTGCAATATTTTTTCTTTATCGCACTTAGGATATGCGCCAAACTTCCATGCTAAAAATGAAGAGGCATTTAAACCTTCATTTGCTAGAGTAAATCCAATTTTATCACAAAATTCAATTGATTCTTTATCTCCATATTTTAATCCTAATTTTATTAACATATCAGCTATACCCATAACTCCAATGCCAATTTGTCTATAATCTCTCACAGTTTGTTGTTGTATATCTAATGGATGTAGTGACAAGCCTTCGTCTAAAACATCATTCATGGCTCTAACAACAGTATGAATATCTTTTTTAAATCCAGCAAAATCAAATGTATCATTTTGAACATACGCTGACAAATTAAAACTTCCTAATAAACAACTGCCTCCTGCTGGTAATGGTTCTTCCAATTTTGTTACCATAAAAGCTCTTTATCTTTTATTTCTAGAGGTTTCCCTCATCATTAAGACTATTACCATCATCTTAATTACTAGTGGTCTATTCCACTCTAGTTCGGAGTACATTTTCACCTTAGAACTTTATCTAAGCTATGCGAACAAGCTATTATACTTATTGTGTTGGAGGCTCTTGGGAGAATTATTGCTTTCATATTAACGCTCATCTCCTACTCTCTACGGACAATATTAGATATTATTGCCCTCGGTATTCCCTTATTGTTTAATTTTATTAATTATGGAATCTTTTCGAATATGGAGTGCTAATCCAACCTCCTCTATCTTTTATTAACCCATTATCATATGCGTGTTGAGTATTCATGCTAGTATTACACCATTCTAAATTTTTATAATTGTTATTTAATTTGTCCCCATCTTTGTGGTTAACTAAGTTATAGTCATCAGGATAAGGATTATGTACATAATACATTGCTACCAATCTATGAACCCTAATGTAACGTCTGATATTAGTTTTGATATCCGTGACTCTTATTCTTTTATAACCATGAGCAATATGGTAAAAGCATTCTGTAGTTTTACCATTTCTTGTATCAACTTTGAATACCTCTCCATTTTCAGTTATATAGTATTCATATCTGTCAGAAATATTAAAATCAAACTCTATTCTTTTCATAACTACAAGCACTCTTATTCAATTAAACAACTTAGGGTTCACCGATACACCCCAATTTTTAAACTGCGCCCAAGACTACACTAAAGCACATGGATTAACTCCCGAATATTCAAACTCTTCATCTTCACTTACTATATTATAGTCAGCAATGTTATCCCAATATAATATTCCTGGTTCTGCATAATCCCAATTATTCTTACATAATTTCATAAACAAATCCTTTGCATTTACTTCTTTAACTATTTCTTCTCCAGTAGTGCTTATTATAAATTTACATTTATACATTGGATTATTGTCTAAGCCAATTACTTTTTCCATAAACTCATTATTTACTTTTACAGATATATTGGCTTTAGTTACATTGTTTAAGTCTGTTTTTATATCTATAAAATCCTCTATGTCTGGATGGTTTATATCTATTGAAATCATTAAAGCCCCACGTCTACCATTTTGTCCAATTGTTTCTGTAACATCACTGAATGTATTCATAAAACTACAAGCACCAGTAGTTGTCTTTGCAGCGTTATTAACTTTAGCACCTTTTGGTCTTAGTTTAGATATATCTATCCCTACTCCTCCACCATATGAAAATGTTCTAGCCAGATCCGAACAAGTCTTATATATACCTTCTATTGAGTCGTCTACTTGGGGCAACACATAACAATTTGAATACGTTACCTTTTTCCCTAGTTTATCAAGGCCTCTATTTGATAATATTCTTCCACCAAATAAAAATTTTTGTTCTCTAATAAGCCTTGCTACTTCTTGATCTCCTCCACTAACTCTTTCAATCCATTTATCAAATGTTTCATTTTCATGTTGATATTTATTGCTCCATATAGCCTGTTGTAATTCATTCATTTTCCAATTATTCATAAAAATTGTCCCCCTAATTAAATTCTAAAATATAACCTTTTACAGTTTTAATTCCCATATCATTTACTCTATTGTAATAATCTAAATCACTTTCACCATAATTTCTAGGTATATAAACATCGAAATTATTATATGTAGATAATCCTTTACCGCCACGATCCTTAACTTGACATACTCCAAATCCTTCAATATAAATATCTGTGTCAAATGGATACATGTTGTTGGCGATTACTCCAGGATATAATGCTGAACCACTTGCTGTTAAATTTTCATATCCTGCATTTTCACTAGCTAAACTGGTGTAAAATGATAATTTACATTCTATTTCAGTTACTTTAGAAACTTCTTCACCTGTAACTTCACTCCAATAATTTAATTCTTTTTCTTCTTTTGATATTTCTTTTGGTTTTTCAACTACTTTATGTTTTATTCCAATATCATTTTCAGTGTCTGCTGTAACTATTTTATTAATTTTATAGTTATATATTATTGAAATTAAACATACCAAGATAAAAACAATACATTTTTTACACCTCATTCGTACCTCCTTTTAAGTCAATTTGTAAATCTTCTAACTCTATTGCAAATTCTTCTTCTGATTGTTGTAATAACTCAATTTCGTCAATGATATCATCTCTACCTATACAGCGATTATCTTGAACTACATTGTAAATATGTCTTTGCAACTTATGGTATTTTGTTAATAGGCTTTCTATATTTACTCCAATAAATCACCCCTTTCTCATGCATTCTTTTATTTCAAATATGATATTGCTAATTATAAAACCTAAGATTACACAAATTATATTTTCTGCCATTTTATCACCTCTCTATTTTATTAATTTTATATTTAAATAATAAGCTATTAACTAAATAATGTCAATAGCTATTTTAAACTATTTATATTTTTTATCAATATTATTGAACTTTATAAAATTCTTCTTCAAGTATTTTAGATAATATAGATCTTGTTTGCTTATTATTAATCATCACAAGTCCAGTCTTACCTGGGCGAATAATAGCAGTCCAAAGCTCTGATTCTTTATCCATGTCAATTTTTTTTATATTTTTTAATTCATCTTCCCAAGTATTTTGGAATCTTTTTACATATAAAAGCCTTGCTATAGCTAAATATCCATAGAATGTGATGTTTTCACATATTAAAGAATACTCTCTACTTAAACTTCTAAGTTCATAACTAATCATTTCTGGGAAAATTTCTTTTAATTTTTTGAAGAATAAATCTAAAAATTCATAAATATCATTTTCTTCTTTTTGACTCTGTATAATAGGAAATGATTCTTTTATTGCATTATTTAATGTAGCAAATGTAACAATATGCTTTTCATCATTTTTAGATATAGAAGTTTTATTTTCATCAATCATTCCTTTTAATGAACCATAATTATTTAATTTATTAACTATCCTATTGCTTGCTTTACTCATATCGAAACTTTCTGCTTTAGAAGTTGATATTTTTAGTCCCTTAGCAAATTGACTAAATACAGATTTGGCTTCGTCAGGTTGAAAATGTGTAAGCAATATAGGAAATTCTAATTTTTCTAATTTTTCCTTATACCCACAATCTTCACCTAATACTTTGCTGTGTAAGTATAGTCTATGCATTGCTCTAGTTCTATGATTTCCATCTAACATTGTAAGTACACCAGTTAATTCAAGAGTTTTATCTTCAGAATTATAAGTAACTACTTCATTGTTTTGCTCTAATAAATTTAATGTTATTTGTGAAGGATAAAATTTCTTATCATCTTCACCTTTCATAGCACTTTGAATTTCTTTTATATTTTTCTCATTGCATATAGCAACAGATTTAACTTCACCATTTTTTAATTTTTTTATTTTTGTACCCCTTTGTGTTTCAGGATAATATACAATTTTACCTTGATCCCATAATTCAGCTATTTGATATCCATTAAGAAATAAATACCATATATTATCATCAACTTGCTTTACATTATGAAATACTTCATTATCAACTGTATTTTTATCTGCAACTTTATATATATTTTCTTTCGTTACAACCTTTACTTTCATTTATATCACCTCTTAATATTATTATAGCATAATACTATAAATATGATACAACATTTTGAAAATTTTATTAATTTTTCATTAGATAAGATTGATTTTAAAGGTATAAACTATCAATGAATGATTTTGAACACCCTTAAAATCGCTTTAAATCGGTCATTTTTAGATATAGAAATCTTTTATTGTCTCATCTTTATTATCATCCATGATCCCTATATACCTTAAAGTTATACTTGGGGACGAATGATTAAATATACTTTGCAATATTGCTACATCCTTATATTGTTGATAATGAAAATATCCAAATGCCTTACGCATACTATGACATCCTATTTCTTCTATACCTAATTTATCTGCAACTTTATTCAATATCCTATAGGCTTGGACTCTGGAAATAGGTTTATCTGTTTTCTTACTTTTAAATAAATATTCTTCTTGTCTCATTCCTTCTATGTATTTATTAATTTCAATTCTTAACATATCATTAATTAAAAATCTTTTGTACTTACCTGTTTTTTGCTCAGTAATTATTATGTGAGTTCTTGCTCTAACATCTTCAACTTTTAACGATAATAGATCACCTATTCTTAATCCTGTATTAATACCTATAGTAAATAACATATAATCTCTATAACTTATCTTCAATAATTCTTTTTTAAAGTCATTTAAAACATTTTTGTCTCTAATTGGTTGAACAAATTTCATCTCAAATCTCTCCTTTACTACTTATATTATATTACATTAATAGTATCATTACAATTATTGAAGTACATTATTTTTTATAAAAACAGTATAAAACGTTGAAATTTACACATTTTCTATTTTTATTTTAATGTAACACAATAAACAAGGAGTTTCATTAAGAAATATAAATTTTGCATGAATCGTTATTTTCCATTGTACTGATTTAATGGTATAAAATATCAATGAATATTTTACAGATGCCTTAAAATCAATTTAAATAGGTTTGTTTTTTCTTGTGAAAATATTTAATTCAGTTTCCACAATAATTCTAATATAACTACACATAAAAATATAATTATAAAAAACATCGTAATAAATAAGTAAATCATCTATATTTATCGCCTCATTCAATAAATTTTATTTTTTATTTAATTTTTGTAAACATTTTTCACATATAGGTATTCTAAACCAATTTTCATCATATACATCTCCTATTGCAAAATCCTCTAAACATAAACCACAATCGAAATAATTTTCAAATACTTTAGCATATCTCATTAATGTGTTTGTATTTATTTTCATATTTTTCTCCTACAATAAAACTTTTATCCAAATATCAATCCACTTGTTATGGCAAATATTATAGCTGAAATAAACCACATAACTAAATGAATTGGCAATAATCCTCCTGCTTTCTTCATATAAAATTTTAAACAACCATTTATAGTAAATGCTCCAAAGAATACCTCTAATATCAATAATGTTATATTACTCATTCTATACCTCCTATACTATTGATAAAGTCTTAATCTTTTTAACCATTTTGGGATTTCACAGGTGACTTCACTACTATTCAACCTATCATCTCTGTAAACATTTCTATCCAATACTCCATAGCAAACTGTAGTTAATGTATTTGGAGAAAGTTCAGTTAATCCTAAATCTCTTTGTACAGGATATCCTTTCTGTTCTAAAGATTCCAACCTGGAAGAAGGACAACTTAATGCAATTATTCTTCTTTTATTGTCGTCTATGTTTAAATATTCTTCTAAATTTTTATCTTCTTTGCCTTTTTGAGATGTTATATATCTAAATATTGCATGACCTATTTGACTGGGTAATTTACCTTTAGATATTTCTATATCTTTATTTACAAGTATATATAAAGCTAAATCTTTTTTCATCTCTACCACTCCTATATAATTAAATAATCGTTCTATTTAAAACTCCAATGCTTTCATTAATTTATCTAAGTTCCACATATTGTTTATATTTCTCTCTTTATTTATTTCAACATCAATTCCTAGCGATTTATATTTAAAAATATGCTTGACAACTTCTTTAACTGCATTTCTATAAAGACTTGTATCATATCTATTAATTAAATCTCTGTGAATAATTTTACTGCAATCAAGGTATGCTACATATATATAATAATTTGTACTATCCGTCACTATTTGTATTTTACAGTTCATAATATTCTCCTTATAAATTAATCATTTTATTTATAATCCTAAATCTACAAATTTACTACAATATTCATTAGATATATCATTTTGTAAATCATTTCCACAATCCTCACAAATATGTATTGTTTGATGAATATCTTTAAAATATAACTCAAAGAAAGGCTGATTTTTTATAATTTCACTTCCACAACTTTCACAATCAACTTTATATTCCCCACTAAATCTTTTAAATTGAACACCTATCATAGCTTACCTCCTTAATAAAATAACATTTATATTTGCCAATTTCCATATGCCCAATGTCCAACTATTGTTCCACAACTTTTGCATTTCACTGTATATTCTTCAACCCATGACTCTCCACAATAATAGTTTTCATTCTTAAATTTTTTACAACCACATTTTTCGCATTTAATTGGCTCTCCATTTTCTTTCGTATAACCTTCTTGAATAAGCCACTCAATATATTGCTCAAATGTTTTCGGCTTTTTTATTCTTTTCTTTTTCATATCATTCTTCTTATTTATTATCCATCAATTCTTGTACTTCTCTTAAAATGACTTTTTCAGGTAAAGTTGAAGCCTCGATTATATCAAATACTTCTATTGGAACAAGTATCACAGAAACGAATATTGTAATTCCTAAAAATATTGCTGATATAAAAGTAGGTATTTCATAAGGAGCATTCCCATAACCTTTATGGTTTTCCTTTTCATCTTTGTACTTTTTATAGAAATATTTAAATACTAAACTAACAGCAATAAGAATAATTAAAGTTAAAATAATCCATGCTACACTTGTAAATATTTCATATTTTACTAACCTAGATCCTAAATCTTGTAAATACGGCATAACATTCGCAGAAGTCCAATCCACTGCTATACCAAATTTTTCACATAAAGCATCTAATATTTTTATAAAATTATCACTAAAACTCATTTAATTCACACTCCTCATACATAATAACCATCATTTCATGTGATTCACTCATAGCTATTTTAATATCATGCACTACAACTTTGGATATGAATTCATTTATTTCATTAGCTATTTTAGTATCTGTTCCCCAATCGTAATAAGTTATACTTTTCATATTAATTTTCCTTATAAATTTTCAAATTGATACTTTAAATCCCCTTCCATTAACTGTAACTATCTGTTCTAAACAGTTTTCATTTATATCTATTTTCATTCTTATCCTCCTAATTCCCCTGCAAATTAAAATTACAATAATTAAATACTGTATATCCTATTTCTAAGTTCACATCTAAACATTTATGACCTTTTGACTTTCTCGCTCCATTCGTTCTAAATCTGAATAATGGTTTATTACCTACTGCTTTCCAAGATTTTTTATAATTAGTTATTGAAAATACTTTGTTTCCATTATTCCACCATTTTTCATATATAACTTTCATATAATTTCTCCCTATAATTGAATTTATAAAGCATTTTTACATTGTTGAATTGCTTGCAATACCATTTTTTCTGCTATTAATAAAGCACCTTCATGTAATTGTTCGTCTGTACTTTTTAAACCTTTAATTTTCTTAGCAAGTTGATTTACTTTATCTTGTTGTTGTCGCTCCATTTCTGATATCTTTAAATAAGCATTGCTATCAAAAACTTTATTTTCACATTTATTACATTTTATACTCATAACAATCTCCTCCAAAATACTTCTCATATATTGTTACCAATGAATATTTCATCTTAACTAATCTCCCACACTACATTTAAAAATTCAATTTTAGTATCATTTAAATTTTTTATATCTCTAGCTACTGTGACGACTTCTCTATGTTCTTGAGATACATTAATGTAATATCCTTCATCGTCTCGACACAATAAAACAGTTGTGCCTCCATGCTTTTTTCTATATTTACTGTTTTGATGTTTATTGCCATGCTATACCTCCTCTCAATTAAATAAATTGTTCTATAAATTTATTTCCACCAATAAGGTTTACCATCCCTTATATTTCTTGACTCACATTGATTTACCTTTTCTTTAATTTCACAACATTTCTCACAATAATAAGTATCTATTCTGTAATATTCAGTCGTATAATATCCTACCTTTTCACACTTATAGTTAGACATTTGATATATCCATTTATGCTCACACATATTAACATCTCCAATCTAATCGAACTTACCACTATCTATAAGTTTTTTAATTTCTAATAGTGTAACTAT
This sequence comes from Terrisporobacter sp., assembly GCF_017888745.1. Taxonomy (GTDB): domain Bacteria; phylum Bacillota; class Clostridia; order Peptostreptococcales; family Peptostreptococcaceae; genus Terrisporobacter. Next base: position 25,256 of record NZ_JAGHFM010000066.1, read on the forward strand.
AGATGCTCTAAGATGAGCAGAAGTTATCGGATCATCTAACTCTTCTATCGTAATTACATCTAATAAATTGTTACTCTTTTCTTGTAACCACTCAATAAATTTTTCTTTATTCATAATACCCTCCTAACCCAATAAAAGAACATTTCTATTGCCTAACTCTAAACTTATTGCAATCACTAGTTTTCAATGTTGTTACTTTGTAAAATTTCAGATGTTTCATAAATATTGCCCATAACTTCATAATCAGACATATTAATATGAAAAGTTCCATCATGACTAATTTCATAATAATCATGTTCTGATATCTTTAACACAAACTGAGCATTTTCATATTTAACAACCCCTATTTCTTCTTTCCCATAAAATCGTGCTGTTGGTGTTAAATCTGTTCTTTTAATTATATCCCCTTCATATATTTCATTATCAAATGTATCATTTGAACCTATATATTGTAGCAACTCATATCTATATAACGGTTCTACTGAACCATTCCTATAAACATATACATCCTCTCCTACTGAATCAAATGTTATTATTAAATCATCTTGAGTATACATTGTATTTGTATCATAATCATATACTTTAAATTTAGTTTTCTTCATATACATCTCCTTATAAATTTTCAAACTGAGATTTTAAATCATCTAATTCAATTTTTATGTCAAGCAACATTCTAAATAATAATCTATCATTTAATTCAAGTGTCTTTTCAATACCTGAAAAACTAAAATATTTAAATTTAGAAGATTTAACTGTTAAATTTCCCTTTTTACATCTATCCATAAATAAAAGAAAACTTTCCAACTCTTTAATTTGTTCTTGTAATTCAATTGCTTTATTTAACTTATCTTTATTCACCACTCATAAACCTTTCGTTTATTTTATTAATTTTGTAAATATAAAGTTATCATCAATAAGTTTGTTAACACAACCTTTGTTATAATACTCACATTCTTCACAATTATCAACTATCTCATACTTAGCACAATATTTAAATTCAAACTCTTTTAAGCCCTCAAATGATACTTTCTCCTGACATTGTTGTTTATATGTAGTTCTATAACTTTCTAATTCTTTAAGCCATCCTGCTAATTCTCCAAAGTCTATAAATATGTTTTTATGTATAGGTTTATCATTTGCTAATGATTCAAATGCAATTATAGTTTCTTTTAGATCCATACTACCCTCCTATATTATAAATAGTAAATTTCAAAAGTTTTAGGGTTTATAATTACTATTTCTTTATTTAATTTTTTAGCATACTTTAAACAATTCCAAGTTCCACCCTTTTTAACTCCATCCCAACAACCTATTAACATATCACAATTATCAACCATCCACTCATTTCTCTTTTGCATTTTAGCTGGATGATACTCTCCAGGACTTGTTCCTTTAACTGAATAATCTTTATCCTCTTTTTGTTCATCTACATATATATTTGTAGCTTTTGTTTTCATTTGATTATATTTATCTATATTCTTTTTAGGCCATTTATTAGGTTGATTTCTAAAAGGTATAGCTAATAATTGATAAACTTCATGATATTCTCTCAATTCTTCTACAACTTCAAATACCAATGTATCAAATCCCAACGCTCCACCTGTTATAAAAGTATCTGCGTCAAAGTGTTCTATTTCATTTTTCAAAAGACTATATAAACTTGTTTTGAGTATTTTGTAGTTATTATTTTCTAAATCATATCCATATAATTTATCTGGTCTATGACCTGTAAACGCAATTGATTTCATATTCTCCTCCTATTTATTAATTTTATTTATCATTTAATATTTTATTTAATTCTTCAGCTAGTATTTTTCTGATTTCTTCATTATTTAATTTTGCATAAATCTCATTATATTTAACTGTTTTTTCTTCTATATTATTAATAGCTTTAATAACCCTAGTTATTATGTCAATATTCGTATCTTTGTTTGATATACTAATTTCTTCCTTAATGTAAGGTGGGTTCACATCTTCAATTTTATATCTCGAAACAGTCGATTTAATTGTTTTACTCACAGGATAAGGTAATCTTTTTTCTGTAGTTTTTGAATCAATTAAACTTATTTTAACATTCGGCATTTAATCACCCACTTCTTCTAGTATTTCTAACATTTTATTTTTCAAATCTAAAGCCCCTTCAGTTAATAATTCTTCGTCGTCATATTTTCCATAAAAATTATAATTACATCTTAAACTTAATAGAATTTCCTTCATAAGACTTTCTAAATTATCATCACATTCATGTATGTTCAATTCATTGTAATCAACCTCATATGATAATTTTACTTTTATAGGAATTTTTATATCTTGTTTTAACATCAAGTCTTTCTGGTTTAATTCTTCAATCTTTTTTATCATAGTTCCTTTTGGTATATCTATATGCATTTTAACCCCCCCTATTTGTTAATACCTTTAATTTCCATTTACATATTAATTTAATTATATTATACTAATAATGAAGAGCATATGAGATGTATGACTCTTCTCCTTATTTATTTTTTTAGAAACAGTTGATCTATTATGTTCAACTGTTTTTATTTTAATTATAATTATTTTTATTAGATCTTGTAATAAAATTAGTTTTAAAATATGGAAGAGTATTTGAAGGATCATTTCAAAACTAATAATTTGAGACTGTTAAGTTGATGTTTAACAGTCTTTTCATTTTTTAACCCTCCTATAAGTCAAAATTTGAATATAATGCGACAAACGTTATATCGTTACTTTCAAAAGTATCCTCATCGTCTATAGGAGTACATTCATAACCACCATACCCTATGTTGCTTAATTTTAATACTTCCTCTATATTGATAATATCACTATAAAAATCATCTATGTCAAATATGACCACATCTTTATTTTCATCAAATTGTTTTAATTTATCAATTAAATCTTTAACTTTCATTAACAATCCTACATTATATTAATTTTATATTTCATTAATTTTATTTTTTTATAAAAATATACTAACTGCTCCCCAAAACCTTCGTGTATTTTTATACCATAAAGTTGAAATTTACAATCTGTAGGCATTATATTTGTTCTTTCTATAAAATCATTTAATCTTTCTTTAAAACGTACTAAATGTAGCTTTTCCATTTCTATTATATTCATCATTTTTACCCCTCCAATTTTATCTATAAGTTATTTTATTCCCTACTCGGTAATGATTTTTATCTTATGTCTTTATCTAATTTAATAATAACCCTATTTTCATCAATTGTCAATAACAATTTTATTAATTTTATATTTATTCTTCCTTTGTATTACCATAAAATATATTTATGCCGTTCACTTGATTATATCCTATATATAAAAAATACTATTGTCATCATCTGCACATACAACCTTAGCACTGTTATTTTTCTTCCTTAATTCCTCTTCAGCCTTGTTTCTAAATTCATATTTTCCATCATCACTATGGTGTATAATTATCAGAGGAGTTCTAACTTGTGACATATACTTAATATTTTCTTCAGCCATAATATGGCTACTCCATGTTCTCATTTGATATACTTTGCATTTCTTTTTATATTCCAATCCTTCTATTTTAATCGTCTTATTATCGTCTCTTTGTATTTCTCTACCTATAGTTCCCTCACCACAATATCCCACAGTTATTATAGTAGAATCTCTATCTTCAACCATAGTTTTTAAATGATTTAAAATTCTTCCCTGTGTAAACATTCCTCCACCACTAAGAATTATTTTCTTATCTCTATTTAATGCTGTATTTAAACTTTTTTCATAATCATTTATATAAATAAAATTTTTCCAACTTAACACTTCTCTAAAATAGTCCTTTTCTTCATCTTTAAGTATACTTTGATATGCATTATTTATTTGCAAGCATAATTTCCCATCTACATAAATAGGAATATCAAATGTAGGATCGTCTTTAAATGCTTCATATAAAAATATCTGCATATTTTGACTTCTACCTTGAGCAAAACATCCTATTAATATTCTCTTATTTTTATTTAATTCTTCTTTTATTAAATTTATAAGTTTAATTCTTTCTTTTTCAACTTCCTTTTTAGACTTAAATCCTCTATCAAAGTTATTATATGTTGCTTCAAATATACTTACAGTTGATGAAGTTACTATTTCTTTGTCTTGTACGAATGGAGCTTTATTATAATCAGAACCTAAATCAGATGTAATATGAATCTTTTTAATGTTACCACTTAATGTTTTAATATACAATACTAATTGACAACTACCTAATATATGTCCTGAATTTATAAATTTATAAGATACTCTATCATTAAGAACATGAACTTCATTCGTTGCTTTTTCAACAATATTATTCATAGTTAAATAAACATCGGATTCCGTATACAAAGGTTCTATTTTATATTTCTTTTTATTCAATGCTTTTACATTTCTGTCCATTATGTATGAACCATCTAACAGTAAAGGTTCTAGTAGCTCTCTATTATCATGAGTTGTAATTATTGGTATATTTATATGATTTGATACTAAAGAAGGTAATAAGCCAACATGGTCTATATGGGTATGCAGAACAAATGTTGCTTTTATATTATCATAACTAGTAACATTTTGAACTATTTCTTTATTATCTACATATTCTTCATATAGATTTTTACCACCTTGGCTCTGACCAAACTCAACCAAGAGTCTTTCATATTTATCATTCCCAATAGGATAACTTACCATAATTGAAGATGCCGTAACTTGTTTATTACTTTTTCCTACAAATTCAACTGCAACCTTATTTTTATTTTTCTTAGATATTATGTAATTGCTCTTTCTCTTTTTAGCATTTTTAACTAAATACATATTATTTTTTCTACAATCAAATGCGTCTTTACTTACAAATGATACTTTCTCATCAGTATTTAGTATATAATTTTGAAGAGGAATTTCTTTATTTAATATTTTAGCAACAATACATTTAGTTTTCTTGTCCCAACGAATATCTTTTACTAAGTCCACATCTTCAATATCTATTATGGCTTTTTCCTTAACTTCTTCTTGCATATCATCATATAGTATAATTTCAGCATGTTTATCATACTTTATTATTTCATTAGGATCTGTTTTACATCTAGAGTTATCATCCAAAACTACACCATAAAGTTTTTTCTGTTCACTATGCTTCTCACACAATCCTTTATATGTTTTACCTTCTCTCCCACATACTTCACAGTATCTTTTATTCAAATTTATCTTTCTCCTCTATTAATTATATTATCTATTCTATCTATAACTTTGAAACAATAGTTAGTTTCAAATATTTCATCTACACAAAACAATATAGTCAATGGTGTTACCATTAACCACAATAAGAATAATATCCCATACAATATTCTTAAATTTGAATATATTGCCATGATTCCGAGTATAAAGACTAATATTAAATTGCATAAAAGCATAATTATACTCAATATTTTCATATTATTACCATTCACCCCTCTATTTTATTAATTTTATATTTATATACATTAATAATATCGTCTATTGGAAATTCATTCAACTCAAAAAATTTAATTAAATATTTATCTACATTCATATGACTCCTTATTGCAATAAAAGTAAAAATTCTCTTTACCCTCACCTTTTCTTAATTTTACCCCTTGAAATGATAAAGGTATTACTTTGCTACTATTCTGATATTCTATTTCTTGTATTTCTGCTATTAAATTTTCATACACATTTGAATCTATGACCACATTGTTAGGATATATGTCGCTTTCTTCTATAAAATCACTTAATTCTTCCTCAAACCATTCTATATACATAATTTACCTCACTTATTTTTCTTTATATTCACCTATGAATTTTTTAATTCGTTCTTTAGCCATATCTATATAGTATTGTCTATCTAAATAGCTCGGACACTTTTTACCTACCACACTACCATTATATATAAAGCATTTTTCGGGAGTATCTGCAATTTTTTGAATACTTTCTGTGGTTTCTCCATCTTTATTTACTACATCTTTAACTTTAAATACTCCAGGTAAATCTTTTGTTGTAGCAAATGTTCTTAGAACCTTTTCATTTAATATCTTGTCACCATACATTGCATACTTATATGTAGAACCTATTTTGCTTATTTTTTGAAATTCAATTAAATCTTCACATTCATTTATTGTTTTATCCACAGGAATATCATTTACAAAATATTCTACTATTGCTTTATTTACTATTGGTAAATCATAATTTGTTTTAGATAATTTTTTTACATATGCCCCTTTACGCTCTAACTTTCCATTCTCAAATTCAAATATATAATTATTAACATCCTTTTGAACTATTCTTTTTATTAAATCATGTTCTAATGTAAATCCTGTCCTACATTCCCACTCATTACATACTTTTTTATATTCCTCGAATAGTGTTTTGTCTCTTAGTTTAACTATAATACCATCAGTATTTCCTTGAATTAATAATACGTCTTCTCCAAATTTCATTTCTATTTTTTCTAATAAATCAGTTAATAATAATTGACAGTTTATTGTTATTTCATTCGCACGTTTAGGATCGTACATTTTATTATATTTATCTTTACATATTCCAAAAGTTGCATTAAGAATTATCTTATAAGGTGCTTGGCGTTCATCGTTGTTCCTTTTATATATTAGTCTTTGTTTTAATACATTTGAATATTTCTCAGGTTCTTCAACTGCCCTACTTAATAATCCATGATTTATCATTACATTTGGATAGAAGCTTGCCACATCTGAATGAACAATAAATCCATCGCTTTGATATTTCTTTATAGCTGAATGCATCCCACCAAAACCATATACACTTTCTAATCCCATAACATTTGTTTTTAATTGATTTTTAACTAATTTACCTTTATCATTCTCAACCTTATATGCTCTATTATCATTAAACCAATCCTGAATATATTTATATTTATTTAACTTGATACATTTGACAAATTCATATTCCATTTCATCATTTAAACTATGAAGTCTTTTTGCTCCTAATACCTCAGTAGACAATTGAGCTTTAGTTTTATTAAAACTACCCATAGGTAATTTAAACTCTTTTATCATTCCAACATGAGCATCAAAGTCGCTTTTGGTTGCTTCAAATACTTTAATAGTCTGTTGAACGTCATGTCTACAATATCTTATAGTTTCCTCTATTTCACTCTCAGTTAATTTTCTATTTATATTAAATGGCACAGAACTTTCTTTTATATTCTCTCCCATGAAGCCTTCTAATTGCTTTAATGATGTGTTTAATAATAAAGTATCATAATTATAAAATTCAATATTATTAAAATTCCTATTTATTTCAAATCCTTTTTTATTTTCTAGTATTAATTTATCATTGACTTCTTTTGGATTCATATCTAAGATTAATGCTTTCATAATATTAACATCATATTGACGTGAATTATATCCAATCCATATATCATGTTTAAATTTGTTATATATTTTTAATAATTCATCTCTATCATTGATTATTACTTTTTCTTGCTTTGTATAATAATCAATGATAACTACCATCCAATCTAGTCAAACTGAAAAACTTCAAAGTCATAAAACAACATTCTTGTTTTTCTAGCCACAAGCATCACCCCTTTCCATATGTAGTCATAATATTATTTGTTTATATATTTACAGGTTTTATTATGACTACATAAATTATTACAAAAGAATTTATTTTTATAATTCGCCTTCCAATCATTTTTATCTATATCTAATTCTATTAATTTTATACTTGTTTCTATGTATTCTAAAAATTTTTCTTTATTTTCTTCATTATATGGAATTTCTAAAAAATATCGTTCATACTCATCTTCCTCATAAACCATAATATCTTTTCTTTCTTTGATTTTTCCAGTTTCAACATGTCTAGCATATTTAACCATATCAAAACAAGTTGTAATAATAGAATAATTAGGATATGCAGATTCCATACTCGTAGCATATAATATTAACTGATAACATTTTTTTATTAGGTTTTTCCCTGTAAATCCACTTTTACTTGATGTTTTATAATCGTAAATTTTAATTTCTTTTTTTTCATGATCTATTACTGCCAAATCTATATAACCTCTAAAAGTGTGACCTTTCAATTCTATTTCAAAATAACTTTCAGACTTAACTTCTTTGTTCCCAAATTCTAATGGTTTAAATGATTTTAAATATAAAGATATGTCTTCAAGGTAATTATTCTTTGACTTTTCAGTTGGAAAATTTAACTCATCAAGTGTTTCTAAAAATTCAATTTCATTATTCCATTTATTTAGTGCATCTTCTTTAGATATCAATCCATGTTCTAAACTCTCCATTATCTCATGTAAAATTCCTCCTAATACACCATATGTACCATTTTCTCCTCGCTCATGCTTTATATATGTCAAATAATATCCATAAGGACAATTTTCATAACTTCCTAATCTACTAAAACTATAAATTGTATTACTCAAAACATCCCCTACCTTCCCATAATAATATGACTATTAATTAGTTCATTCCATGCAACTAATCCTAAATCTGTTGGAGAACACTTAGAACCCTTTTTAATAATTTTATTTTTTTTATCTAATAATACCCCAATTTTAACATCATCTCTCATGAATAAGCATTCTCTTATATTAGATATTGCTGTTTTAATAACTTCAATATCCAATCCTTCATCGAAACACAATATAAATTCTGTAACTTGCAACTTCAATAACTCTTCAATTTGATAATTATGAATGCTATTACCACCTAATGCAACAGAATTATGAATACCCATGCTATCTAATTGCATTACTGATTTTTCTGATTCTAAAATATAAACTCGATTATTTCTAATGTATTCTTTATTTTGATATAAACCATATAAAAAGAATTGTTTTGGAAATGCAATTAAAGGTAAATATTTATATTTTGTGGTTTCATCCTTGTTAATTCTTCCCATAACACCAACTACATTACCTTCAGAATTAAACCAAGGTATTGTTATTCTTTCACTTTTATTATCATAACCTAAATTAAATTTAATTTGAGTTCCAGGAAGTATATTATCATTCAAAAATCGTTTATTCCAACATTGCTCATATTCCTTTAAAATATCACGAGAATATTCTTGAATTATATAATCATATTCAACATAAGTTTCATCAAAAAAACCATCAAATATTTCTGATTTTGATTCTATTTTATTAATTTTTTTATCTATTATAAGTTTTATTATATTTATTACTTCTCCATATGTTAAATCGCTATGTTTACTAATTAAGCCAAATAAATCCCCTTTAAAAGCCAAGCTAAAATCATTTGATGTTAAGTGTTCATTTAATTTAATTCTTACTGTTGAATTATTATCTCCATCGGGTTTAGCACATCTAATTTCATAATCATGCTTATTAATATCTTTATACTTAAAATAATTTAATATTTTAAGTAGTACGTTATAATTATCTTTTAAATATAATTTAATACCATCTATCAATTTAAACACCTACTTCTTCAAGTAGTTTTGATTAATAAATCCACGTTGAGGGTGACATAAACAAATCTCTTTAAATGTACCACTCCACCCATTATAAGATAATAAAACTGCTTCATTACTGTCCTCAAATGTTTGACAATCTCTCGCCTTTGTTATAAATGCTACCCTATAATTCCCATTAGGATCTAGTTCTATTTCTTTTTCTTCCCACTTTCCATCGATTTTTTCTTTTCTATATGGATGTATATAATATTTGCTATTCTTATCTAGTTCAACTTTATATAAAGTTCTCATCATAAATAAGTTTTCAAGTATTTCATTTATTTGTTTTGCTCCAGCTAACATTGATAAGTCTAAAACTAAATTTCCAAAGTATTGTTGTGATAACTGTATTGCACAAAGACCTATCAAGTCATATGTTTTACACAACTTATAAACAGTTCTACTATCTTTGATTAAATCTTTATAACTAACCTCTCCATCTTTATCAAAATTTTGTTTAAAAGTATCATAACATAGTACATCTATATTTTTGCTTAATGAATATTTTCTAACTAAACTTGCAGCTATTTCTATATCTGAATCTGGAGTAGAACATAATATTATATTGTCGGAAAATTTTTCATCATATATTTCTTTAGCCTTACGAACTATATTTTTTTCATCATCAAGTAAAGCTCCTGATTTTAATTTCCTTTTATTTATTCCTTTGTATTTCATAAAGTTGTTTATAATATATATGATAAAATTAGTGTAAAAATCATCAATCTCCATCTCGTTTGTTATTGCTAATACAGTTTGTCCTTTACTTGCCAAACTCAATATTATGTTACATAATATTGTTGTTTTACCTACATTTACAAATGCTCCAAACATAGATAATGTTTTTTTCTTTAATCCTAAAACTTCTTTTGATATATGTGGTAATAATGTTATATCTTCAACTTTGTCAAATAACACTCCTAATTTTCCACCTGTAAATAATCTTTCTAAATATTCATCGGGTATTTTACCAGTTGCCTCTTTCACTCCATTATTAATAGATGTCTCACATTTATTTAATATTCTTAAACTTAAAAATTTAACTATTTCATCACTTGTCATATGTTGAGATTTAAAAAATTCAAGATAAGATTCTCTTGTATTTCCTATTTCTCTAGGAGTTTCTAAATCTATTCCTTCTTCATCTACAAGTTTCATGAATAAATTTCTTTTACATAATTCATCCAAATATGATTGAAAGTTTTTTAAATCCACAGATTTCTTTAATTTCTCTATGGTTTTCATTCCACCATAATCTTTGTATTGTTGTATAACATCGTCTGAAGATGTTAACCTTATGTCTGTATCTGTAATTTCACAAATATTATTTCTTAGTAAGTTATTTAATATTCCGCAATAAAATTTACCTTCTGTAGATATAAAATCTGACTCTTTTATCTTGTATTCTTTCATTAACAAAATATCTTTAAAGAGACATCCTAAAACACAACCTTCTATGCTTTTTCTACCTTTGAGTATTGATTCAGGATACTTCAATGTCCCACCCCCTATAAGTTATTCAATATATCGTCTATAGATCTTTTTTTATCTTTTTTATTAATCTCTATAATTTCAAAATCATCAAATGATGTAACAGAACTTTTATATGTGTTTTGTTTTACATTTAATAATTTGTATTTTTCAATGTTATTCTGAGCCATAGCAAAAAAATACTTTATTTTAGAATGTGTAGTCTCAAAATCCTTGGATTTCAAAACACTTTCAATAGCATGTTTATTTTCATTTATGTATTCATATATAATTTGGTCTCCAAATGTATCTCTTAAATCCTTATACATTTTAGAAAAGTATATATTTTTATCACTGTATAGTTCTAAAATTTCTCTAGTTGTTTGTCTTGCTAATTTCTCAATTTCTTTTAATCTCCTTTTATCTTCTCGTTGTTTTATTTGTTTCTTTTCACATTCCTCACTACAATAGTATTTGTACCTTACATCTAAAGATTTTGTAAGGTACTCAACTTTGTATGCATCTTGCTTTGCTATTTGCTTTTTACAATGTCTACATTTCACCATTTTCAATAATATACACCCCCATAATCAGAGGGAATTCCCTCATGACTATTATTTATTAAGTTCATCTAATATATTTCTTAACTCTGAAGCCGTTAACTCTGTAAATTTACTTTTGCCTGCTGATTTTATACCCTTCATTAATATTGATTTTGCTGATTCTGTAGTGGCTTTAGATTTTATTTCCTTTCTTAAATCATCTATATTTGCATTCTCAGTTTCCTGATCTTTTTCTTCTAAGTCTTTTGCTGCCTTCTTAGCATCTTCAATTAATGTTTCCTTTTCTTTCTCTTCTAATTTCTTAAATTGATCTGTACTTATAGGTTTACTCATAGAATCTTTCATTCCATTTTTTAATATATCTATAAATTCTCGAGCATTATTTGATTGCTCAAATTCCATATATTCTGGCACTGCATCTTTAGCAAATCTACATCCAGCATCTACATACGATGTTCCTCTAAAATATAATTTTCTTGTAGCAGAAGTCGTTTTTCCATCTACAACCTCTCTATCTATTAACCCTGTTAATACAACATCAAATATATCTCCGAATATACCCTCATATGTATTCGGTAGGTTTGAAGTTAATGTCATATAACCTTCTGATTCCTCAAAACCTTTTTCTATTATATTTTTAGTTTTTGTATGAGCTATTGCAAATATACCAAATCCTGCTTTATATAGTTCTGAAAAATATTCTTTTAGTAACTCTTTCACTTTTTCTTGACCTTTTCCGTACCCACCAAACGCTTTATTAATTGAATCACAAGGTTTTTGATTTGCTACAGTTGACAATCTACAGACTTCTTTTTCTATAATTGGCATTATTTCATCTATAACATCAAATGCTACTATTTCTATCTCATGTTCCCCATTAACTTTACCTTGAATTAACCATTTTTTTAACTCCATAAAGTCTTTCCAAGTATCAACATGAGTACAGTTTAAATTATCAAGAAGTGTGTATCCAATTTCATTTCCTATCCCTACTAATAATCCCTTTTCAGGATTACCATATTCCTCCAATATTAAATCTCTAAAAAGAGTACTTTTCCCAAATTTCTTAACACTTCTTAAATATATTCTTAATTTATTTAAAGTTGTAACAGTTTTATTTATTTGAGGTTTAACAAAAGCCATATTATTAATCTCCTATATAGTAGTCACGACCAACTACTCCATTTTTCATTATTTATTTTATTAATTTTATAGTTAAAATTTTAAGCAAATATGTCCATATCGTCTAATTCATCATCAGTTAAACTACCTTCTAAGTTCAATTCAGGTTCTTTTTCTTGTTTTTCTTCTCCATCAGATAATAATTCTGATAAAGTTATCGTTGTTGGTATACAACCCAATTTGTAATTTTTAGTTATACCTTCGATTTCCATTTTACTTATATGACCACCCTTACCCGAACCATACGAGTCTTTAAGTTCAGATAACGATATTATTTCAAGTTCTAATAGTTCTTTTTCCTCATCTGTAACCATTGATATATCAAAATCTACTTCTTCAACTCTATTGATTAAATTTACTTTAAATCCCATTTTAGCTAACTCACAATCATTAACGTCAAGCAATCCTTTTAGTTTATTAAATTTTAATTCTCTTTTATCTTTACTTATATTTAAAGGATATTCTAACATTTGAAAATAACCTTTATCTGATTTTTTCTTACCATCGTATTGAGGCACATACCCACTAACTGTAAATATTCCCTCCTCCACAACTTTAGAATCATCTATAGCATCCTCATTTATAAATAATTCTATATTTGCTACAGCAAATTGATCTACATCATCTTTTACGACATATATTCTATTTATATCATAATTAGTATATGTTTTTGTTTCATTAGTCGTAGGATTTGTATAATTACTATACTCTATTTCTCCTATTATTTTAAATGTTTTACCTTTAAATTCATCACTTGATAATTTATCATGTACAAACATGGAATAATCATACTCAGTTGCAAACTCATGTCTTTCTTCTCCATTTACAAATACAAACTTTTTAAATTCAGCTAATTCTCCAATGTATTTTTCCCTATCCTTATATTTAAACTCTACTCCCTCATATGTTCCATCTGGTTTCTTTTTCATAGATTTGATTACTGCTGTATTTTCATCTCCAAATAAATTACCCTTTATTCTTAAATTGAAAAAATCTTTATTTGATTTCATAGTTAATCTAAGAGTTCTTGATATAAAATCATTTTTTCTAGGTTGACCATTCTTATCTCTTTCCCCTTTTTTATATCTTAACTCTTCAAATCCTTTTCTTTTGTCACTATCCTTAGCTAAATCTAATTTCCCTATCATTTCAAATCTTATACTCAAAATACCACTCCCTTTATTTTATTAATTTTATATTTTTTATTTAAGTTTTAATCCTTCTATTACCTTATGTAATTCTTCTATTTTTGCTATTATTGTTTCAAAATCTGTAAATCCTGTTCCAAATATCTCTTTCTTACACATTCCCTTTAATGCCATTTCTAAATTTGGATAATATCCAATCGGTCTATAATCATATTCTGTTGGATTAGATTCATCCTTTTTCTTTTTAGCATATTTCTTTAACAAAATTATGTTTAAATCATCTGATTCTACTTTATATTCATCTGATATATTCATATTTCCTCCTCAGTTTATTTTTTCTTAGGATAATCTTCAAAATACATCCATTTAAAACCTTTGTGCTTACCTAACTTACCCCTGCAACATCTACTTATATGTGATGCTCTTCCGCCAACATCTCTTGCTGCGGACGATAAACTTTCGTATTCACATATAAATTTACCATCAAGAGTAAGTTTAACAACCTTTCTTTTATTTGGATTATTTTCTCTACAATACACTCCTTTTAATTTACTACTTATTCTGTCTCTTAATTCTTGAGGAACTTTTTTCCCTTTATTTTTCTCAGATATCTTTTTATTTCTTTCACTCCCCTTAGCATAATATATATTCATATGTTTATCTCAATCTTCCCCACCCATCAAACTACATTGACATTGTCCTATTGACCAATAATATTTTTGCAAAATAAACTCAAAATCATAGGCATCTTTTTCGTCATCAAACTCTCTTACAACTTCATATGTATAATCATATCCTATATTTTTAACATATTCTATCCATTTCTCATTTCTTCTATTAGGGGAGTTTTCACTTTTTCTATCATATCCCCGTTTACCACCCGATGTCCCTTTTCCTACATAAAACACCACATCGTTTATATTATTTATATGTCTATAAACATAGTAAATTTTATTCATTTTTCACTCCTTTCTTTGGAGATTTACAACTATAGTTACCTTCTGTACATTTTCCTCTTTCGCAAGAAGCACCTGCATTTTCAAATATTATTGGAGCAACTTTTCTACATTCAACCAACATTAATTCTGCTAATTCTCTTATTTCTTCTTGTGCTCTATTACATAATCTATGTGTAAAGAAATTATATAAACTTCTTGCATTCATAGTAACCACTATTTTAGTTTCACAAGCATTTGGTAATACATATCTTGCATTCTCATTGGCAACTTTTTCTGCGGTCATTCCATATGTAGGATAATTCGTAGATTCAACCCAGCATTGAATTTCCTTTTGCCATTTTAAATAGATATCATGTATAATTTGCATATCCTTTGAATATTCATTGTGTGCTAATGCTCCCATTTCATCTATGATGTTTGGTATTATAAATTCAAAATTATTACCTTCCTTAACATATCTTTGTGATTGTTGACTATATGATGCTATTCTATGTCTCACCAATTGATGACTCAGGCTTCTACTGACACCTTCTATTGCAAAAGTAAATGATATATGCTCTAGCGGTGATTCATGTCCTATTGAAACTAAATTGTTTACAAACTTTGATATTTGTTCATCTGTCAACTTTTCTTCTAATTGTTCTACCCCTACAGGCGAATAACATAACCTTGCTGCCATTGCCACTACCTTTTCAGGATTTGGTGTATGTGTTAATAGTTTTACCTTCATGTAACCCCTCCTTATTTATTATCTAATATAACAATAGTACACTTTTTATATTTATGCAACCATTTTATTAATTTTATATTTATTTTTATTAAAAATAATATTGTTTACATAATTTCATTATAAGCACCTTTATTTTCTTTCCCATAACACTTCTTTGCACTCATAATTTTTATATATTTTAACTATGTCATAACCACCACTTGGCGCAGCAATATATTTTAAATCATATGAAAAGTCATTTAACTCACAAAACTTACTAAACTTCTTACAAAACAAGTTGTTCGTATAAAGTAATTTTTCTCCGTTTTTTAATTCCACAACATTATTATCTTTCAAATATTCTTTTGGTATTTCTATATGTATTGTTGGTATTATGCAATCAAAATAATATATTGGAAAATATTCACCTGGGAACTCCCAAGTTTCAATCATAGGTAGTGCGAGCTTATTGTATAGTTCCACGTTATTTATAGTAACAATCTTATATTCTAATTTTTCTAAATTCTTTATATGCTTTTGCCTTTCCTCATCACTTCTAAATTTTCTATCATATTCTATATCAATCCAACTTTTAAATCTTACAACCATTCCTCTTTCTAATTTCATATACATTTCCTCCTTTATAATAAATACAAAATTTTTTTTATTTATTGTTCAGATTTTCTCTTATTTTTCACTTTATCTAATAACTTATCTATTTCTAATGTCATCTCTTCTTTTATATCATCAATAGTTCTTCCATCAACATATTCTTTTAAGATATATTTGATAATAATGTCATGATGAAAATCCTCATGTCTGCAATAATTACACGACTCTTTTACATAATTAATACAATCCTCATCACACCATTTTTCACCTTTGGAGTGTTTGTTGCATTTTTTATTAAACTTATTTTCTGATATTTTACAATGTCCTTTTATATACCCATCAGCCTCAGCACATTCTTTAGAACACCATATTTCGCTACAACCATAACTTTCCTCATTACAATATATGAAGTAACCACAATCGCTGAATATTTTTCCACATTTACTACATTTATGTAATATTACACCCATAATTAACAACCTCCTATTTATATTCCATTTATTAATTTCACATTCTTATTAACACCTACTAAAAGTAACATTTTATATAGTTAATCCTGATTGGTTATACACACTTTGTCAATTATATTTGCTTTTATTTTTATCTCACCATCACCTTGTTTAATAACAATATTACCATTGTCATAATAATGATCTGTTATGTTGTATATTGTAGCCTCACCAAACCCACAATTTAATTTTAATTTACATTTCATATTTGACTTTTGAATGCAATCATCTTTATCTAATATTTTTTTAATATAACAATTTGCTAGTGCTAAAGATTTCAGTTGTAAATACTCTAAGTTTTTATAGCTCTCACTATGAAATCTAAGAACTCCATTATTTGACTCCTCATAATAACAACATAATCCTAATTTTTCTAATAAAGGACTATCAATTAGCTCACTAACTAAGTAATGTTCATTCTTTCTATTTGTTTTATACCCTATAACTTTATCACCTAAGACATTGTGTAGATCATCATATAATAGAATTCCTACTCCAAATGAATCAACAACTACATATTGCACATTTAAATTATTAACTTGATTTACAATTAAACTCGCCAAATCATAATCATTATCCACTTTAAATGTTGAAATATTTTCTAAATCTATTCCTCCTTTAGAATTTTCATTACTTAATCTACACATAGATACTGACATTTGATTTTCATTAAAACTATAATCCACTCCTAATACTCTCATGTTCATCCTCCTAAATTTATTGAATTTACATTAACCCTTCTTCGATTAATCCTAAAATTATACCCCCTATAGCTATTACCAGCCAAAATAATGATGCAAGGACACTAAATACATTAAATCCAAATACATTAATTATTACGCTAGGTGGTACTATAATAAAGGCCATAGTGAGAATGCAAACAAATACAAATTCAATTGCTGTACACATAGCATTTAAAAATCTCTCCATTTCTTTCCTCCTTTATACATCATAAAATCAACCTTTTATCGTACCTTTAATCCTATTTGTAGCTATATCGAAATATTCTTTTTCTAATTCAATTCCTATAAATTTCCTATTAAGGTTTACTGCAGCAACACCCGTACTACCACTCCCCATACAATTGTCTAATACAACTTCATTCTCATTTGTATAAGTTTTAATAAGCCACTCTAATAATTCTACTGGTTTTTGCGTAGGGTGAACCGCAATACTTGGATGTGGTTTTGGAAATTCTAATATACTTGTTGGAAATTTCATATCGCCTTTTGTTTCTACACATTTGAAGTCACCATAATTATTGTTCTGCAGTTGCTTATCATTCATTTCTCCAACTACTTTACCTTTGCTATGACATGGATTTCCCTTTATTTTTTGAGGATTGTATGTAGGCAACTTCTTATAAAACACCATTATATCCTCATGTTCTCTTAGTGGCATTCTATTTGCATTTAAAAATCCACTAGGTAAAACTTTCCTCCATATTAAATTATATCTATGCATTTTTCTATTTGATAACATTGTTTCTGCAGTAAATTTATCTTGACCAAATAGTATTATTGCTCCATTATCTTTAATTATCCTGTTATATTCCTTCCATAATTATTCCATTTATTTTTTGCAGTAACTCCATATGGTAAATCACAAATTATACAATCAATTGATTTGTCTAAAATATTTTTCATTAACTGCAGACAATCTCCATTAAATAATTTTATAGTTTCCATTTACACCATCCCCATTTTATTAATTTTTATACTTCAATAAAACTTCAACCGTCTCTACTGCAGTATTATTTTTATCCCTTATTGATTTTCTGCTGCTAGTCTTCCAAACTATTTCAAAATCTTCAGGTTTATTACATTCGTACTCGCTGACATATATCTCATATTTACTGCAGTTATCTCTAACCCATTGATAAAATTCATTATGATCGAATTTACCTACTTCTCTACTGCAGTATTGAGTTGTGTTTAAGTATGGTATGTCACAATACACCATAGAACCTTCAGGTATTTTTACATCTTTGTAATCTTCATTACAAAATACTACAGTTTTCATCTTTTTTGATTTATTCATAGTGCTTTTTTTAGAACGCAAACAATAGTTATCTCCTTTTTTATTTCTAGCATATCCTCCAAACCATTTACCTGCAAAGCTACAACCAAATCCAACAAATCCTGTTAAACACATGTCTTCTTCCTTATGATTTTTTATGTATTGATATTCCTCCTCGCTTATTTCATTAGGTAACTCATATCCATTCTGCAGTTCTTTCCACATTTTCATTAAGTATTTATGTTTATCATTTGCAATCTTCAATCTATTATCATTAATTTTACTTATTACATTACAACTTCCACAAAATAAATCTACAAATGGTTGATTGTCTTTTAACTGACCATTTAAATATTGGCTCAATGACTTACTTATCCTTTGTTTACCCCCAAAATACTGCATAATTATCCTCCTATTTTATTAATTTTATATTTCTACTCAATAAAAAATACTTTTTATTATGTAATTAATAATTTGTAATCAAAACCTCTACGGTTTTATTAATTTTATTATTTTCTTGATAGTTACAATTATTATAATTATTGTTTAAGTAATTAATATTGTATTTTTTACTCCAATTTATTAATAACTCATTCTTTAACCCTTTATGCTCAAGTACATTAGATATTGCAAATCTTGTCCCCTGTTCATCTAATTTATCACACAAATTCATCAAATCTATATCGTCTTGTTGATTCCAACCCTTAAAGCCTCTTTTTCCATCATTATAATTGCCACATGATATAAGATATGGTGGATCAAAATATACTAAATCATTTTCGTCTGCATTTGAATAATCTACTTCTCTAAAATCTTTGTTAAGAAATGATATGTCAATATTATTTAATCTATCCATAAATTTAATAAATTTTCTTTCTGTAACTTCACTAAAACAACTTTTGTGTTTCCCGAAACTACTGTTGTATTCCTGCTTGTTATTAAACCTATATTGATTATTGAATGAAAAGCACATTAGAGTAAAAAACATATCCCAACTTTTATTACCTTTGTTATAATCATCTCTCATTTTTTCAAAACCTTCTCTATTTGTTTTACTCAATTTGTAATCAGTTACTAATTGCTTGATTTTGTTTAGACATAAATCAGCATCTTCTCCTTTTATTTCATTAAACATATTAGATACATAAGGAACTATGTCATTGTATAAAACAAACTCGCTATTTACATTTAAACTAACATTTGCCCCACCTCCAAATATATCATAAAACATACTTATATTACTTGGGAACAACGGAAGTAATTGTGGTAATAATTTATATTTGCCTCCTATATAATTCATTGGACTTTTAACTAATTTATCTTTAATATAAATCCCTCCTATTTTATTAATTCTTCATATTATAAATTTTCAGTTTTATCTATTCACTCAATAAATTAAATATTTTATATAGTTATTTTATTAATTTTATACTTGTAGTTTGGTCATTTCAGCAAATTCATTTTCACTAACTACGGTATATCCATATTCTTTCATGCATTTTATAGCCTCTTGTTCAGTCATTATTATTTCTTCTTTTTCTTTAGGCTTAGTAAGAACTCCTAATTCTATACATTCATCTTGAGTTAACCAATGATTTCTGCCTTTATATTTATCTAACAATTCTTTTGTCATATTAGTATTTTCTATTATAAAGTTGTCAACTTCATCTTCTATTTTCTTTTGATGTTTGATATAATCCTCTTGATTACTTATTGCATCTTGATATAACTCAAATCTCCCTTCATGATTCATAATAGAAACCATGTTGTCAGACGCATATCTTTCATCACCTAGTAATAAAATTAAAAATGCTGTACTATAGCAAATCCCCACAGCCCTAGTTATTATTTTTACTCCTTGTTCTTTCAATTTATCAACTTCATTTTTTATCAAATTAAAAACTCTACATTCTCCACCATTTGAACAAATTACAAGTTCAACAGTATCTTCTATTATAGGATTTAAGTAAGTTTCTAATTGTTCCTGATTGTAGTCATAAACTTGTCTCAATTGATTAACTATTTCTTTGGCTACATCTAACGATAATTCTCCCCATACATCTATTCTCATTTAACCCTCCTAAATATAAATCATTTTATAGTGTTTCATATGTTATAATACTATTTATAACATATATTTCTCTCTGCTATTTCTATCGTCTGTTCTATTAAACTTAATACCGTCATTTGACCTATTCCATTTGGCACAGGAGAAATTTTACAACCTTTTTCAACTAATCTATCATAGTCTGATTTTTTAACATCTCCACACATTTTACCATTCTCATCAAAATTAATTGATACATCTATTATTACTGTACCTGGTCTGAAATCTTTTGCTTCAAAGAAATTAGGTTTACCTATAGCCGTAACCACTATGTCTGCATTCCATATTTTAGTTTCTAAATCTTTAGTTTTACTATGTGCTATTGTCACGGTTGCATTCTCTTGTAACATAAGCATACTTAATGGCTTTCCAACAATATTTGATCTGTTAATTATCAATACATCTTTACCATTAACATCTATATGATTTTCTTTTAATATTGTCATAATACCTTTTGGAGTACACGCTATATTTCCTTCCTGATTAAGCATCAACTTACCCATGTTTCCTATTGTGAATCCATCTACATCCTTTTCAGTTTCTATTAAGTTAGTTAAATAATATTCATCTAAATGCTTTGGTAACGGCAATTGCAATAATATTCCATCTGTATTTTCTACATTTAATCTTAATATTTCCCATTCTAATGTCATTTGATCCACGTCTTTTGGAAAGTGTATTACCTCTGATTCTATTCCTACTTCTTTACATCTTTTTATCTTATTAGCTACATATTTTCCACTTGCATAATCTCCCCCAACTCTAATTATAGCTAATTTAGGCTTACGGTTTAATTTACTCACTCTATCTTTTAATTCTTCTGTTTTATTCTCAACTAATTCTTTTACTTCTAGTATTTTACCTTCGCCATTTATGTGCCTTGATATGTAATCTGCTGTGTTCATACAATGCATTCCTCCTTTTATAATATTATCTATGCTCTAACTAATTCCCACTCTAAAATATCATCTAAATCAATTCTTACAAGCTGTGATGAGTACTGAGATGATATATCCATCTCTAAAGTATCTGCTATAGTAGGAAATAAAATTCTTCCCGTATATGTATAAGTTTCATCATTAAATTTATTTTTGAATTTTACTTTACATACGTCCCCTATTTTAAATATATTGTCTTGAAATTCATATAATAATTTAATATCTGTTCTTATCACTTTAGTCCACTCCTTTCATCACTATCCCCTGATATTTTAAGTAATGAATAAATTAAGAACACGAAAAGCAATAACAATATTAACATTAATAATTTTATCATTTTTATCTCCTTATTTTATTAATTATATATTTATAACTTTAACTGTTTGTGTCATAACCTTCTCAATAATAACTAAAGATGATTTATTTTCTGTTTTTAATTCTATTCCTTTTTCTTTTGCTAAGTCTAGTGAATTAAACATCCTTGCCTTATTTATGTAATATCCATATTCTGATTTATTTGATTCATTTTTCCCATAATAAAATCTTCCATTAACTTGAATTATATACATTTTATACACCCCTTATATTATAAAAAGATTAATTTATTTTAGCTACTGTTCTCATAGCTTTTATTCCACATTTGGTACACTTAACATCTAAAGTTCCATCTCCAACAGGTACAAATTTATGTTTATCTTTTTCACAACATATACCAATATTTTTTTTTGTAATTCCAAAACTATAAGTTTTTTAAATTCATCAATATCTATCATGTTTTCTTCTGTAAATAAAAATTTTAATAAATTAATTATTTTACTTAATAATTACAATATTATACCCCTTAAATCTGCTTTCTAACACCATTCTTGTACCTTTTGGTATTTCATCATATTTTTTAATGTGTCTAATCTCTTGTTTTACATTCTTTATATTACTATTATGACTAGATGTTCTAATACTATCTGAAGTGGCTATGTTAACCCATTTTTGACAATTAAGATCCCAGTCTAATACATTTTCTTTTAATCTTGCCCAATGTGTTAGTCCACAAAAATTGTCTAACTTTTTTACACTTCCATTAATTACAATTTTAGATTTTCCTTTTAATTCTTTGACCTCTTGGTTTGTTATATAAAACTCTCATATTACTACTCCTATTTAAAATGATATTTTTATTTATCTTTTATTTCTTTCCATTGTTCAATAGTTTCATCACTTGAATAATCTATTATGTCTGTCAATCCACTTCTAAATCTTGATATTTCATCCCATAACATTCCTTCTTCATCTAATGCCTCTATATCCTTAATTAACTGTTCAATTTCTTTTGCTTTATTTTGTATTTGTTTTACAGAGTCAATATTGGTACGATTAACTAAATCATAAGGACAATTATATTCAAATTGTTTACATTTACCACCATTATTTATATGTTCATTGCAATCTTCACAATCATAACAAGCCATTTGTCTATCTCCTTTGTATATGAAAGAATTATTTTATTTAATTTCTTCAAACTCCAATTCTAAAACATCTATATCAATTTCAAGCCATTGTTTTAAATCTTCGCTTATTAATTGTACAGAGCTTAAAACTCTCTCTTTATCGTTATA
>NZ_JAGHFM010000007.1 GCF_017888745.1 Terrisporobacter sp.
ACATTATATAGTATTAATTATTGCATATAGAATTATTATTAGAAAATTATAAATTCATATTATTTTTTAATATTAATCTGCTTATAGTAAATAATAATAAAAAGTTACTTACTATATGTAAATGTAAATAAATTATATAAAATAATATACATTTAAGTAGATAAATTGCAATTATATTACATTTTGTATTTATAAAAAATAGAAGTTATGATAAAATGTAGAAATCAGATAAAGAATTCGTTTTGAAGTGAAATATAAATAGGAGGAAAGAAATGAAAAATAATGTAACAATAAAAGATGTTGCAAGACTTGCTGGTGTATCAATATCAACAGTTTCGAGGGTTATAAATGATTCAAAGCCAGTAACGGACGAAGTCAAGCAAAGAGTTTTAGACGTAATAAAGGAGACTGGATACGTTCCAAATCCCCTTGCTAGAAGTCTTGTAACTAAAAAAAGTAAACTAATAGGAGTAATAATTCCTGAAGTTTCAGACTCTTTTGTAAATGAAATATTAAATGGAGTAGAAGCTATTTCTAAAATGTATGACTATGATATACTTTTAGTTAATACTTATTCAGATAAGGAACAAGAATTAGATAGTATAAGATTACTTAAAACTAAACAAGTTGAAGGTATAGTGATGGTATCTTGGATACTTGATGAAGACCATGTAAACTGCATGAAGGAGAGTCGTATTCCAGCAGTTTATATAAGTAAAACAGCAAGAGACTTTGACTTATATACAGTAAGTACAAGTAATGAAAATGCTTCTTATGATATGACTAAATACTTGATAGAAAATGGTCACAAAGATATAGCATTTATTATGACAAGTATAGATGAGACTATATTAGAAAAAGAAAGAAGATCTGGATACGAAAGAGCGTTAAAAGATAATAATATAGAAATTAAATCAGAGTTAATAAAGCATGGTAATACTGATTATGAGGGCGGATATAATAGTATGAAAGAGCTTTTAGATAATAATATAATACCATCAGCAGCCTTTGTAACAGGAGATGAAGCTGCTGTAGGTGCTATAAATGCTATATTTGATGCAGGTTACAGTGTTCCGGAAGACATATCAGTAGCTGGATTCAATGATACAAAATTAGCAAAAATTTATAGACCAAAATTAACGACAGTATTCCAGCCTTTATTTGATATGGGTGCAGTTTCAATAAGAGCTTTAATCAAACTTATAAATGGTGAAGAACTTGAAGATAAGAAAATAGAACTTCCATATCAGATTATGGAAAGAGAATCTGTAGCAAAGAAAAAATAATTTATAAAATATATTTTAAGTACATTGTCAATTTATGACGATGTACTTTTTTTTTATAATTTAGCTTGTATTAAATTGGAAAAAATTAGAAGGTGTTTTTAAAGAAAATGTAGAATATCTATCTAATGGAGATTACTTAACAAACATTTTCTAATAATTGGGAAGGTTTAATTTCCAACAACTTTTAGGTAATAGGAATCTTGGATTCTACTGACATGATGAAATAAAATTTTTATTTAATGTTATAAATAATAATATTAAGGGTTGTGGGAGGTTTATATGAAAAAAATAATAATCAATGGTAATAGCTTAACGTTAGAAGATTTAGTTAATGTTGCGAGACATAACTACCCAGTTGAAATAAGTGAATCTGCTTTGGAGAAGGTTAAAGTGTCTAGACAAATAGTTGATGATATTGTTGAAGCAGGACAAATATCTTATGGTATTACAACTGGTTTTGGAAAATTTTCTGATGTAGCTATATCAAAAGATGACTGCAAAGAACTTCAAAGAAATCTTATAATGTCTCACTCTTGTGGAGTCGGAAATCCTTTAAGTGAAGAAATAGTAAGGTCTATGATGTTACTTAGAACAAATGCTTTATCAAAAGGGTATTCAGGGGCTAGACCAGAAACTCTTGAAGTATTGACTCAAATGTTAAATCAAGGTGTTCATCCAATAGTTCCTGAAAAAGGTTCACTTGGTTCTTCAGGAGACTTAGCACCTTTATCTCATATGGTACTAACTATGTTAGGATTAGGAGAAGCAATTTATCAAGGTAAAAGGATGGATTCAAAAGAAGCTATGGAGAAGGCAGGAATTAAACCTCTAGAATTTTTATCAGCAAAAGAAGGTTTAGCATTAATAAATGGTACACAATGTATGACTGCTATTGGTGCTATAACTGTTTATGATGCATTAAATTTAATGAAAACAGCAGATATATCTCTTTGTCTAACTATGGAAGCATTAAATGGTATAACTTGTGCTATGGATGAAAGAGTTCATTTAGTAAGACCTCACAAAGGCCAATTTAATACTGCAAAAAATGTATTAACTATGGTAAAAGGTAGTGAAATGGTAACTGAACAAGGTGACCTTAGAACTCAAGATGCTTATTCTTTAAGATGTTCACCACAAATACATGGAGCTAGTAAAGATGCTTTAGAATATGTAAAAGAAAAATTAGAAATAGAAATGAACTCAGTAACTGATAACCCAATCATATTCCCAGGAGAAGATCAAAAGATAATATCTGGTGGTAACTTCCATGGTCAGCCAATGGCTTTAAGTTTTGATTTCTTAGGAATAGCTTTATCAGAATTAGCTAATATATCTGAAAGAAGATTAGAAAAAATGGTAAATCCAGCTCTTAGCTATGGACTACCAGCATTTTTAGTAAATCACGGAGGATTGAACTCTGGATTTATGATAGTTCAATATAGTGCGGCATCTTTAGTATCAGAAAATAAAGTTTTAGCACATCCTGCAAGTGTTGACTCTATACCATCTTCTGCAAATCAAGAAGATCATGTATCTATGGGTACAATAGCTGCAAGAAAAGCTAGAGATATAATGGATAATGTTAGAAAAGTTATTGCTATGGAAATATTGACAAGTGTTCAAGCGATAGATCTAAGAGGAAAGAAAAAATTAGGCGTAGGCACAGAAGCTGCTTATAGAATAGTTAGAGAACATACTCCTTTCATAGATAAAGATAGAATAATGTACAAAGATATAAATATTTGTGAAGATTTAATAAAAGATAACTTATTAGTTGAAGCTGTTGAAGAAGCTTTAGAACAAGAAATATTATTATTTGAAGATATAGAAGCAAGCAAAGCATTATCATACTAATTAAAATATATTTTTATTAAAGGAGAATTCAAGATGGAAAAAACTATTAGTTTAGAAAATAATCAAGGCTTTACAAATGAAGATATAAATGGAGCAATGACTATAAAGTTAACTGAAATACCAAAAGAAATACCTAAATTTGAAGATGGTATAAGAAGAGCTCCAAGAAGAGAGGCAAAACTAAGCAATGCTGATATAAAATTAGCACTTAAAAATGCTTTAAGATATATACCTGAGGAGTATCATGAAGAATTAGCTCCTGAATTTTTAGATGAATTAATGACAAATGGAAGAATTTATGGATATAGATTTAGACCAGAAGGAAAACTTGTAGGTAAACCGATAGATGAGTATAAGGGTAATTGCACAGAAGGAAAAGCTTTCCAAGTTATGATAGATAATAACTTAGATTTTGATGTGGCGCTATATCCTTATGAATTAGTTACTTATGGAGAGACAGGGCAAGTATTCCAAAACTGGATGCAATACCAACTAGTAAAAAAATATTTAGAAGTATTAAATCAAGATCAAACCTTAGTAATACAATCAGGTCATCCTGTTGGATTATTTAAATCTAAACCGGATGCACCAAGGGTAATACTTACAAACTCACTTATGGTAGGTATGTTTGATAACCAAGAAGATTGGAAGAGAGCAACTGCAATAGGTGTGGCAAATTATGGTCAAATGACTGCTGGTGGATGGATGTACATAGGGCCAC
>NZ_JAGHFM010000067.1 GCF_017888745.1 Terrisporobacter sp.
TAGTGAGTTTGGAACAAGTTCAAGTAGTGGTTCAAGTATAGAAACGGGGACATTAGAAAGTAATATAAAATCAAATAGTAATAAAAATATAGGTGGAAAAAATATATCATCAAGTGATATAAAATCAAATAGAAATGAAAGACTTGAAAATGGACTTAAAAATAAAATAGGTTCTCAAAAGAGTAAATCTGAAAATGTAGGTAGTATAAATAAAAACTCTATGTCTGATAAGAACATATTAAAAAATTCAAGTCAATCAAATACTAGAACTTTAGGAAAATATGCTAAAGATAAGGTAGTAGAGAGCATAGGTTCAAGTAGACAAGGAGAAAATGTTAAAAAACATTATCAAATGGGAGTAAAAGCAGGAAATAAACTTAATAGCTCATTTAAAGAGATTAAAGATATTAAAGAGAGAAAGGGAAAATAGAGTATGTATATAATACCATCTGAAATCAGTTCAGAAACAAAGATTTATAGAAATATCTATTTTGTAGATATGATATTTATATTAATGTCATTTTTTGTAACGATATTACTTTCTAATATTGTAAGTCAGAAAGTGGTTATAGCATATTATGTATGTTCAATTATTTTAACTATATTTTTAATTATGAAAAGTACATCTAATCCTGGTATAAGAAATTATAAGGCAATGTACTTAATGCTTATAAGAAATAAAAATACATATCATGCTTTAGATTGGAATACAGAAAGGGCGGAAAATTAATGAAAGAAGAAAAATTATCTTGGAAAGAAAGAAAGGAACTAAAGAAACAAGAAAAAAATAAAATTAAACAAGAAAAAAAAGAATTAAAAGAAGAACATAAAAAAGTTCAAAGGGTAGTATCAGATTTACTACCTTTTTTGAATGTAGTAGAAGATGATTATTTTAAAACAAAAACTGGATATATAGACATATATCAAATAAAGTCAAAAGATTTAAACTCCCTAAATAGTGATGAAATAAATAGACATATATTTGAATTTACAAGTTTTTTAAGAGGGTATACAGATGATTTAAAAATAATATCTATGCACTACCCAGTTAATACAAAAGTTCAACAAGAACATATACAAAAAAAGATAGATAATACTGATAATCCAATTTATATAAAACATTTAAATGAAAAAATGGAAGAACTTAAAGCATTAGAAAAAATAAGAAAAAATAAAGAATTTTATTTAATGTTATTTTTTAAAAATGAAAGAGATAAGAAAGAAAAAGAAATATATTTGAATAGAAAATTGAGTAATGCTATATCAATAAAAGAAATTGATTTAAATAAGAAAATAAAAATATTATATAAATTAAATAATCAAAATTCAAAAATTTAAAAGTACATTGTACTTTTAGATAGAATACTCAATTAACTTAAAAGAACTATACATATGAGTATAGTTCTTTTTTTAATGAATTTTTGAAAGGACGATGAAGTTATGATAAAAGATAGTAATTATAATAAAAAAGAATATAATCCATATCTGCTAACTGAAATTCAACCTAAAGGTGGAATAAAGTTTGACGAAAAAATAATACAAAAAGGCGATGGCTACGAAACTGTTGTAAGTATATATGAATACCCTACTCAAGTATCAGAATTTTGGCTAGAAAGAATTATAGCTATAAAAGATGTAATTATAACTATAGATATAGGTACATATGAAAAGGGAAAAGTTAAATCAAAAATAGAAAAATCTTTGGCAGAGTTAGAAAATAGATATTATACAGATAGTAGTAGAGTAAGTAGAATAGAAGCACAAAATACATATCAAAATTTAACATCATTAGTAAATGATATTACTCAAAGTAATGAAATTGTAAAATTAGTAAATGTAAGATATTTTATATCAGCAACTACAAGAGAACAAGTTGAAGAAAAAGTAAAAGATGTTATATCAGAACTTGAGAGTATAGGATATAAAAGTTCAATATATGTAAATGAACAACAATATGAGTGGCAATCACTATTTACTCCATATACTGAACAAGAAAAATTTAAAAATAGAAGAAAAGGTAAGGCAATACCTTCTGTAACATTAGGAGCAGGTTATCCATTCCATTTTACTAGCTTAGATGATCCAACTGGAACATTTTTAGGAACAACTTTTACTGGTGGAAATGTACTATTTGATATATTTACTAAGACTAAAAAGAGAATGTATTATAATGGTGTTGTTGTAGGTAGTATGGGAAGTGGAAAATCTACTTTGTTAAAAAAATTAGTAAAAGATAATGCAATACAAGGACAAACAATAAGAATACTTGATATAGTTGGAGAGTTTAATGGATTAGTAAAATCATTGGGAGGAAAAATTGTATCACTAGACGGAAATGACGGAATTATAAATCCTCTACAAGTTCTAGCAACTATAACAGATGATAAAACATATGAAGTTGATAATAGGTTGTCTTTTATGACACATATATCAAAGGTTAGCATGATGTATAAATACTTGTCACAAGACTGTTCATCAGTTGAGAGTATGGAGTTTGAAATGCTGCTTAATAAGTTTTATAAGTTTTGGAATATAGAAGTTGATAAATCTACAGAATATGAAACTAGAGCATATCCTATACTATCAGATTTATTAGCTTTTATTAAAGAGGAATTATATTCTGATTTAGATAAAAAAATAATGAAAAGTAGTATAAGTGATAGTAGGAAAATTATATTAGAAAAAATAATACTAACATTGGATAGTACGATACTTAACTATGGAAAATTATTTGACGGCTATTCAGACATATCTTCTGATTTGACTAATGAACAAATAATCTCATTTGAGTTAAGGAATTTAAGTAGTTTTGATAGTAGAATATTTAATGCACAAATATTTAATATCTTAACAATCCTTTGGAATAATTCATTAGTCCAAGGTCGAAAAGAAATGGGGTACTTTAACAGAAAAGAAAAAACAATAGATGAATGTAAAAAGTACATGATACTAATAGATGAGGCACATAAAATAATAAACTCAAATAATATACTTGCTGTTGAGTATCTAACTAACTTTGAAAGGGAAGCAAGAAAATATTTTGGTGGACTTGTATTTGCAACACAAAATATTCGTGATGTAGCACCAAACAATCTTAATGATCCAATTTTTGAAAAAATAAAAACTTTATTTGAATTAACTCAATACAAATTCATAATGAAACAAGGAAGTAATGCACTAAACATCTTGAAGAATGTATTTGAAGGTCAAATATCAGATAATGAATTGAATAAAATACCATACTTAGAGCAAGGTAATTGTATTCTGTCAATTGATGGATTAGAAAATATTCTATTTAATGTTGAAGTTACTAAAGAAGAGTTATCACTATTTGGTGGAGGGGCTTAAAATGGAGATATACAAAAAAATATCAATAGTATTATTCATTGTAGTATTGTTATTATTAGGTAGATTAGTTATAGTAAGCAAAAAATTAGAAGATATGAAGGTAAATAATACATCTAATCAAAGCATTGAAAATACTAATGAAGATAATAATAACACTTCTTCAGATAAAGATAATAGTAATCAAGATATTGATATAAAAGATATAACTTCAAATATAGAAGGACTGAATGAAAATGATAATAAAACTGTTAGAGAAGTTGCTATAAAATTTTTAAAATCATATGCAAACTATGTAGATAAAGACGATAATTTTGAAAAGAGAATGAAGAGTAGAGTATATGATATAAAAGAATTAATGACTGACAAACTTTATGAAGAAATTAAAACGGCAGTAGAAGTAGAAAGTTTGAATTTAGGACATGAGTATGTATTTAGAAAGTTAAATAAAGCCAATATATATGAATCAAATATGATAAATGACAAAGTATATATAAAAATTGGTACTTTTTCAAGTTATTATGATTCTAATATGCAACTTTCAAGCATACATGAAAATTCAGATGAAATTACTACTGATTATAAATTTACAATTATAAAAGATGATAATGGAAAATGGATAATTGAAGATGTTCAAGAAACGTTTAAGTAGGTGATAGTTTGCAATTAAGTATTATAGAAAAAAGTTTTCGTAATAAAAAGAAAATAAAAAAAATGATAAGAGCGATAGTTATTAGTAACTTATCGCTTTTATTATTGCTTACTTTTTGTATATCGTCAATTTTAGCTTTAGCTTTAGGAACTAAAAATAATCATAGTGATAGTTTAATTAATGGAAGTCTAAATGGAGTACCACAAGAGTTAGTTTCATACTTCAATGAAGCATCTGAAATTATAGGCTTACCAAATTGGATGTTAGCAGGAATAGCTAAAAATGAAAGTAACTTTGATATGAATTGTTCCTATGGTGGAGCATATGGAATAATGCAAGTACAAAAATTTGACTTAACAAACGGAGAAAATTTATGGGCATATCACATGGATCAAGGGTTAGATGATGTATATAGAGAGTTAGGATATAGCTTTTCTACATATGAAGAAATGTGGCAAATATATTTAAATGATGCTAGAGTTCAAATTATAGCAGGAGGATATATTGTTAGGACATATGCTAACTATGTTTTATGGAAACAACATAAAGTTGACAAATACGTTTATGATAGCAAAGAAAATTTAAAATTAATAGATTGGTCAGCAGACGAAAACGATAGTGAATTTAGAAATACTTTAAGAAGAATATTGGCTTGTTACAATGGGGGTCCCGGATATGGTATGTCTGTAGATTTAGATAATGCTAAATTTGATTATCCAAATAAAGTTTATAAATCATGTATGGAATACAGAGGTAGTGGACTAGACTTTTCAGACGGAGTTTATCCTGGTAATAATTCAACAATAGAAAAAGCCATAATGGTAGGAACTGAATTAGTAGGACGATCACCATATAAATTTGGTGGTGGGAGAAATCCATTAGATATAGCAAATAAAATATTTGACTGTAGCTCATTTGTTCATTATTGTTTTGCACAAGCAGGAGTAACTTTAGGTGATTATCGTGTAGTGGTTACTGATAGTTTAGTAAGAGAAGGTCGTAAAATTAATTCTAATGAAATGATTAGAGGTGATTTGATTTTCTTTGATACATACAAAAAAAATGGTCATGTTGGAATATATTTAGGTGACGGGAAATTCCTCCATGACGGAACTTCAACTGGTGTTACGATAAGTAGTTTAAGTCAGCCTTACTATGCTCAAAGATTTAATGGAAATGTAAGAAGGATTGTTGAAAGTAATGAAACAGAAGGGAATGTTATATATGAAGAAGAATAAAGGATTAACAAAAGCAGAAGTGAGAAAAAAATTTGATAAAGCAATAATTTCCATGATAAGTGGAATAATGGATAAAGATTCTTTTAATATATCTATAGATAAAAAAGATTCTTTTACAAAATATACAATAAAAAAATATGGATACTACTTATCAATTAATGTTAGTAGTTCTATTAAGTTTTCATGTAGATTATATAAGACTAATTATGAGCATCAAACCTATTACAACTTTAATAAAAATAGTGACATTAATCAAATTATAAAAATAATGAAAAAAGATTTTAAAGATTTATTTAAAATTATTGCAAAAGAAACGGAAAATAATACTTATTTTGTAGGTGGCACAAGCAATGAGCTTGAAACTATGCTCGCTAATATGAATGAGATTGATATTATAATAAACAAGACAGAATAAGGAGTATAATTATGAAAAAAATAATAATTGCTGAAAAGCCTTCATTAGCTATGACAATAGTACAAGCTATAGGAGGAAATTTTAATAAGCATGATGGATTTTTTGAAAATGACAATTATATAGTAACTTTTGGTTTTGGTCATCTATTTAAGTTGTATACAATAGATGACTATTTTAATAGAGAAAAAA
>NZ_JAGHFM010000068.1 GCF_017888745.1 Terrisporobacter sp.
ATCTAATATATCAGATTCACAAGTAATTGCTTGGTTTACTTCTATATATCTTTTATTTGTTTTTTCAATTATTTTATATTTCATTTTATCACCTAAACTCTCCTTATATATTTCTATTATCTGTAAGTGTAGATATGAAATCCAACATTTCCTTTGTAAATTCAATATCACCCCATAACATTACTTTTAAATTCTTTTCTTTTTGGTAATGCTTTATATTTATAGTTGAATCACTCATTTTAGCATCTTTAGTATTCATTACTGCTAATAGCATATTGGATAACTTCCTATATTCATCTAAATCTACATCCTTAATATCAACAACTGTAGATATACTTATTTTGCTATCTATATTTTTACTTTCTGTATTAATAGTTGAAAACTCAATATTTTCACTATCCGATTTATTTTCATTTCTAACATTTACTGTATTATCTTCCATAAAAAGACTTAAATCATGTCCTGTTATTCTCCACTGCTTTCCAACTTTATTCGCTCTAAGCTTACCTTCAGTTATAAACTTTCTTATAGTTTTGTGATGCATTCCTAGTATTTGTGCAATTTGGTCAATGGTATAAAATTTTTCTTCCATTAAAATTAATCCTTTCTCATTTAACTCAATTTATGGATTTATTATATCCAACTCAATATTATCAGTCAATACTTTTTGCTATTTATTGCATTTTATTGCACTTTATTGTACTCTTTATGCATTATTTTAATTTTTTAATTTTAAATTACTTATTTTATCTATACTTTTAAAGTTACTATAAAATCATCTTAAATAAAAAAATAGGAGCATCTGCTCCTATCCCTTTGGTTGGTGATATATTAATATTATTCACTTAATCAGCTCTATAAATTGGAATTTAGCATAAAGTAGAAGCGACATACATCCTTGTAGCATTCCCCTCATCATCATTTACCATAGTTAAAAAATCCCAATCATATTTTTCATAAAATCCTGTATGGTCTGTAATTAAATATATTTTTTCAAAACCCATACTACCTAAATCTTTTCTTACAAAGTCTAAAATATATTTGGCTATCCTTTGTTTTCTATATTTTTCTTCAACAAACAATGCACATAAATTAGGACTTAAATCTTTGCGGTCATGGAAATCATTTTCTATAATCCCTGCTCCTGCTATAATTTCTTCTTTATCATTTAATACAATATACCATTGTGGTATACCTGTTTTTTGTTCAATACACTCTTGAATACTTTCCTGATATGCTTCAACTGGAATACCCCATTTTTGAGAGAACCAATTAGCAGACTTCTCACATAGTTCAGGGTATTCGCATAGTTTTTTTAATACTATATGTTTCATTTTATCCTCACTTTCAAATTTCTATTTATCTTTCACATTATATAACAATTACGAGTTATTTTTTATATAAATTTTAAGTGCTTTTATAGCTAATATAAGTGTATATATCCCTAATCCTGCAATAGCCATAATAACTCCTATATATAAGATGGCTATTATTGACATTCCAAACTGCATCTCCATATTTAATCCCTCCTTATTTCTATTGTAATATATTAATATTGTCTACTTTTAAAAATTTTAATAAAAAACAATATAGCAACCATTGTTGTTATAAATTCTGAAAATACAAAAGATAACCAAACTCCATTTATTCCCAAAATCATCTTAAAAATAAATAAACAAGGTATAATAGCTATACATCCACGCATTATAGATATAATAAAAGCACTTTTCATTTCTTCAATAGAGCTTAAAAATGCTGATGTAATTATATTAAATCCTGCAAATAAAAATCCTATAAAATATAATCTTAATCCATTATTTGCAATAGTAATTAACTCAATATTATTCTCACTATTAAAAATAGAAATAATATCTCTTGATAATATAAAAGTTAATACATATATAACTGTTGCTAAACCTATAGATAAATAAATAGCATACTTTAATACTGTTTTTATTAATTTAGCATCATCATTTCCATATCCCTCACTTAAAAGTGGCTGTATACCTTGCGCTATTCCTGTAAATATAGATGTTACTACAAGAGCTACATTTGCAATAATTCCATATGCAGCAACCCCTACAATTCCACTAATCTCTAATATTACTAAATTAAATAAAATAAGTACTATACCTGATGATACTTCTGTGATAAACGATGATAAACCAAGTCCGAAAATATTTAATATATTATATATGTCTATCTTGCATTTTATAAATTTAAAGCTATTATTTTTTCTTATAAAATGTAAAGATAAAATACAAAGACTTATAATAGGAGCAAGTCCTGTAGCAAAAGCTGCACCGAACATTCCCATTGATAAAGGAAACATAAACACATAATCAAGAACGATATTTGAAAAACTTCCCATAAGCATAGCTATCATAGATAATCTTGGTTTTTTATCATTTCTTATAAATGCAAGCATTATATTATTTATAATAAAAAATGGTGAGAAACAAAGTATAGTACTTAAATAATCACTAGTCATTGTTAATGTATCACCATTTGCTCCAAGTAGTTTTGATATAGGTGTTGCAAAAAATACACCTACAGTAAGCAAAATAATTCCTAAAACAAATCCTATAATTACAGTATTAGAAAAAATTGAGTTCGCACTTTCATCTTCATTTTTAGACTTTAAAATACTATATTTAGTAGCTCCACCAATACCAATCATAAGACCTAAACCATTAATAATACAATAAATTGATATAGAAAAATTCAAAGCAGCGATTCCATTTGAGCCAAGAGCACCTGAAACAAAAAAAGTATCTGCAAGAATATAACATGATAACCCTATCATTCCTATAGTATTAAGGCTAACATACTTTAAAAATTTCTTTAATAAATAATAATTATTCATCCTAAAACCTCCCATAAAAAAATGCTCATAACAACATCCCTTCTAAGACCTAACGGAATGTGTTTGAGCATTTAAATTAGTTTTACTCGGTAGCAAAACAATGTAATCTTATTTAACTATAATTTAAGTATAACACAAAATAACATCTATGTGATATTTTTATCTATTCTACGTCTATAACAAACCCATATTCATCATTATTATCTTTAGTTTCCAAGTTGAATATGCACAGTGATTATAGTACAATGATAGAAATATTTATTGCGAGGTTATATCATGGATATTCGTGTTTTGGAATACTTCCTGATGGCAGCCAGGGAAGAAAATATCACAAGGGCTGCGCAGCTTCTTCATATAACACAACCCACACTATCACGTCATCTTATGCAGTTGGAGAAAGAACTTGGTACAAAGCTTTTTGAGCGTACAAATCACAGTGTTATACTGACCGAGGAAGGGATGACATTCCGACGCAGGGCAAAGGATATTGTAGCGTTGGTTGAAAAAGCAAAAAATGAAATTTCTCAAAACGAAGATACTCTATCTGGAAAAATCTCTATTGGCTGTGGAGAGTTAATGAGTGTCAAAAAACTTGCAGCGTCCATTACTGCATTTCAGAAAAAGTACCCCTTAGTAAAATTTGAACTATATAGTGGCAGCAATGAAGACATTCAAGAACGAATGAAGCAAGGGGCTTTGGATCTTGGACTTTTTCTTGAACCATTCCATCTTTCCGGCTACACTTCTATTTCTATGAAAACCAAAGAGCGATGGGGTGTTTTGATTCACAAGGATTCTCCTCTTGCTACACAGAATGTGATTCGTCCAGGGGATCTTGTAGGAAACCTTGTTGTGACCATTCATGTTAACACGCCTGCACATACAGAGCTGATTAAATGGTCTGGAAAATTTGCGGAGAAAATGGATTTCAGCACTAATTATAATGTATTGCATAATGCCGTCATTGTGGCAAGGGAACAAAAAGGTGCTGTAATTTGTCTGGAGCAAGACTGCCACTATGATGATATGAAGTTTCTTCCCCTAAAACCTGAGCTTTCGGTGGGTTCATTCCTTGCATGGAAGGAAGGACAGAAATATGCAAAAGCCACAGAAGCATTTATTCAATTTTTGAAGGAACAAAATAGTTGCAATACATAAAACAAATTACAATCTACTCAATATAGGCATTTTACATTTTAAAAAAATATTTTTAAAATATAGATGTACCAAAGAAAGATATATCTATACTTTTATATATAGAATTGTCGGTGACAAAAAGGTACAGTTGAAAAACAATCTAGAGATAAATAAATATAAACATTTAAGAGGAAGGAAGGTTTGACAACATGCCACAGATTCAAGTAGAAATGGGACCTGCAACAAAAGAACAGAAAAAAAGATTGATTAAGGAACTTACAAAATCAGCTAGTGAGATTTTGGGAGTAAATGAATCGTCTTTTTATGTACTTATTAAGGAAAATAGCCTGGATAACTGGGGGGTAGGCGGTAAAATGCTGAGTGAGGCATTGAAAGAACGTCATTAAAAGGAAAAAATAGTGAAGTTTCATTGATAAAGATTATAGAAAGCGAATTAGTTTCCGGTAAAATCAATTACCTTTAATTCGCTTTTTATTAAAATTATGTACTAAACTTTATATATTATTAATTTACAAAGTAAATATTAAGGTTGTTCTCCAGAAAAAAGTTGCTTTTCGTCAA
>NZ_JAGHFM010000069.1 GCF_017888745.1 Terrisporobacter sp.
AGGATAAAATGTCTCTCCACCAGCAGTAACTTTGATAGATCCTGTATTTGAATCTACTTTTATATCAAAAGTTCCTGTTACAGATTTTGGCGTAGGTATAAACTCTATATATCCATTGGATTTCAAACTACTAGTGTCTACAGATGTTTTCCCATCACTTATAGATATCATAGCTGCTGTAGCTAAATTTGACGCTGTTGCATAATCAGCTTTTTCCTTAGCTATATTTTGAACTTTTGAATACTTAGTTACGGCTATAGTTGATAAAATACCAATTATAGTTATGACTATTACCATTTCTATTAAAGTGAATCCTCTCCTTTTTTTACACTTCAAATTTAGTAAAAACATGTTTAACCACTCCTTTTATATTGATGTAACTGCATCAAACATAGGCATCATCATTGCAATTACAGTTACACCTACTACCACACCTATTAGCAAGGTGACACCTGTTTCAAAGTACTTTGTACCTAATTCTAATTTTGAATCTAGTTCATTTTCGTAATATTCACTAAGAGTAACTAGTATAGAGTCTAATTTACCACTTTCTTCGCCTATTGATATCATAGATATTAATAGTGGAGGTAGTTCATCAATTATTTTTAAAGAATCACTTATTTTATTTCCTTTCTTTATCAAATCATTAGAATTGCATATTTTTTCATAAATATATTTATTACTTATAACTTTTGATGATATCTCTATAGAATCTACAATTTGAACACCACTCCATATCAAAATAGATAATGATTGTACAAATTTATTAACCATAATCAAAGTAGCATAAATTTTAATAAAAGGTATTTTTAATATAATTTTGTGAAGCATGTCATTAACCTTTTTACTTTTATCCTTCAAATAAATTAAACTTAATATAGCCAATAAAATAATTAATACAATTAACAAAAGGTGATTTCGGGCTATGTAAGAAGCAATTATTAATATTTGTGTAATTAATGGTGTTTGTAAATTATTATCTGTATATATACTTTCAAAATTTGGGATTAAAAATATTAATATAAATAAAA
The DNA here is from genome assembly GCF_017888745.1 of Terrisporobacter sp. Lineage (GTDB taxonomy): Bacteria > Bacillota > Clostridia > Peptostreptococcales > Peptostreptococcaceae > Terrisporobacter. Next base: position 1,032 of record NZ_JAGHFM010000069.1, read on the forward strand.
ATGAGAATAGCATTGTGATTAATAAAATAATAGGATAAATTAAAATACTAATAATTTTATTTTTTAATTTATTTTCTTTGTCGTAGTAAGATGATAGCTTGTCCATAACATCATCTAAATTACCACTAATTTCACCTGCTCTTATCATACTTATATAAAATTTCGGAAAGGCTTTAGTTTGCTCAAAAGATTCTGTAATTGAATTGCCTTTTTCTATATTATTAAGTAAATTTTTAATTACTTTCCTTAACTTATTATTAGATTGTTCTATAAGTGTTTTTAAAATTGTTGATATATCACATCCTGATTTCAGCAGAATATTCATCTGTTTTGAGAATATCTTCAAATCCTTATCTTTTAGATTTTCTTTTTTAAATAAATTACTTTTTTCTTTTATATCTACTATTTGTATATTATTTTTATATGCATACTTAAAAACCTCATCTTCTGTATCCATATCCAAATGTAGAGTCTTCCTCTTATTTTCTTCATAAATAATACATTTGTACAATATAATCTTCTCCTAATAAAGTATTTCTTTATTTATGATACATTCTTCTAATGTAGTTATTTTTTCTTTTATAAGCCTTGTATAGCTGTCATCAAATGTAATCATTCCATTCTTTATAGCAATATCTTTTATTTTATTTGACCCCTTATTACTTTGCACTGCTTGTCTTATTTCATCATCTATTTGCAATATTTCATATACAGCAGTTCTTCCACTGTATCCTATACCATTGCATTGATCACAACCTATTGGTATTGCTGTATCTATAGATTTATTTTCGTCCTGTGTAATAGTTATTTCATTGCTACAATCTGGACATACTTTTCTAACTAATCGTTGAGATATTACTCCTATTAGAGATGCATTTAGTAGATATATCGGTATTTCCATATCTATTAATCTAGCAATTGACGATATGGCATCATTAGTATGTAAAGTGCTAATAACTAAATGTCCTGTTATAGCTGCTCTTACAGCTGTTTTTGCTGTTTCTACATCTCTAATTTCCCCAACCATTATTATATCTGGGTCTTGTCTAAGTATTGCTTTCAATCCTTTTTCGAAAGTCAATCCAACTTTATTATTAACTTGTATTTGATTGATTCCTTCAATTTTATATTCAATAGGATCTTCTATAGTCATGATATTTTTACTATCATCTTGAAGTTCTTTTAATATGGAATATACTGTTGTTGTTTTTCCGCTTCCTGTAGGACCCGTTACAAGTAATATCCCTGTTTTTTTATTTATAATTTCATCAATTTTATTTATAGCAACTTCTGTAAATCCTAATTCCTTTTTTGTTTTCAAAAATGAATCTCTTCTTAAAAGTCTCAATACTATCTTTTCTCCATGTACAGTTGGAACAGTAGATATTCTTATATCTACTACTACATCTTTTATCCTCAAATCAATTCTTCCATCTTGAGGTAGCCTTTTTTCTGTAATATTCATGTTAGCTTTGTATTTAATAACAGATGCTAGAGAAGGATATAAATCTAATATTAAACTAGAAACCTCTTTCATCTTTCCATCTACTCTGATTCTAATTTTAAATACATCACTAAATGGTTCTATATGTATATCACTGGCAT
>NZ_JAGHFM010000070.1 GCF_017888745.1 Terrisporobacter sp.
AAAGTTGATATTTGAAATATATATGTGAAAAACATTACAAAAAGTAATGTGTATAGTGCCATAGAGTTTTTTAAATAACTTTTAGGTTTATAATATATAAGATTAAAGGTAAAAATATTATTTAAATAGTGTTTATTCTTGCTCTTAAGTTTTCTAAGAACATATGTAGCACCAAAATAAGTAAATATTACAAATATTATAATCCAAGGATAAATTATATACAGTGATTCAGCTCTATGTGGATCAGAATATAATCCAAACAATATAATAAGAAAAATTGGTAATACAAAAATTATTTTTCTAAATTTAGGCATTTCTTCTTCCATATTTGAATTTGAAACATTTAGCATACCTGATTCTATAACCATATCTTGAACTATAGACATAATAAAAACTAAAATTATTAAACATATAACAAAGGATAGTGCTGTTACAAGAATTATATCTGCTTTAGGAATAATAGTATTTGGTAAATAGAATCCATATACTTTTCTAAAAATAAATATCATTCCATTACCTAAAATAGCTCCTATTATATAAGAAATAAGTAAGCTTATTGTTAATATAAATAACAAACTTTTATATATTTCCTTCTTTTTCATTCCAAGTAACATTAATGTTTTAAAATCATGCATTCTATTTTGTATGTAGTTTTTTAAGGCATAAAATTGAATTAATATAGTCACAGCAGTAATAATAATTAAAGCATTTAATACAACAGATGTAATACCTTCACCAATTTGAGCCATATTAGTTTCTTGCATATTATGTATAATAAAAAGATTTCCTAAAAATCCATACACATATGTAAAAGTTAAAACAGCACTTATTATAAAAACAGTATAGTTTTTTAGATTGGCTCTAAAGTCTTTTAATAAAATTTTATAAACCCACTTATTATTTTTTTTCTTTACTACTTTTTCTTTATTTTTCTCAGAATTTAATTTCTTTTCTTCTTTTATTTTTTTATCAAAATCTGATTCTTCATACTCTGAATATCGATAAATAGCAATAAAAATAAGAACTACACATCTAAGGACTAACACTATAGGTATTAGTTTGAAATTTGATACCTGTCCTTGATAAAGTAATGCTATATAAGTTACAACATGAGCTAATATACTCCCAGCTGTCGATAAATATATTAATACCCATTCAAATTGTGAATTTCTTTTATCTCTAGTAGCATTTCGAAAGTGGATAAAATATAATAAAGACATTACTAAATGAAATCCAAAGTAAAATAATACTATCTTTTTATCTACTTCATAAAATATTCCCGATGGAATTATCCATAAAAAAATTCCACAAAAAAGCAAAATATTAAATAAACTTTTTTTCTTCATGATTTTCATATCCCCTCCAATATAAATCCAGCTAATTTTATAGTAATGTAAAGTTTTTATAAATCAAGAAAAAAGTATTATTAATATAAAAATTCGCTTCGCTTAAGCCACTGCGTGGGCGCTCCACTTCATGTCGCCAACGGCTTTGCCCGTTGCCAAGTAATAAAGTTGAAAATAAAAAAAGGAGCAATAATTTTAATATGCTCCTTTGGATTATAATTATATGTTCTAATTCATTTATATATAAAATGATTTGCTAAATATTTTCACTATGTTTTATAAATTTAGTACTTCACTTATTATTTTAATAACTAAAACATCAATGCTCCTATTACATCTTCTACTGATTTCACAATTTTATTTTCCATAATAAGTTTAGATATATACTCAATAGGTACACTCATATTGCAATCTTGTTCTATAAAATCTACACCTTCTCTAATTAAATTATAAACCGCTCTTGTTGCACTTGAAGGCATTAAATCTTTATAAAAATCTTGAGCCTGACTAGAACATAATAACTCAATAGCAATTATATACTTAGCTAAAGATATACATTCATAAGCTTTTAAAGCTGCATTATATCCCATACTTATATAGTCTTCTTGATTAGCACAAGTAACTATATTATCTATAGTAGCAGGATGAGATAACAGTCTCATTTCACCAAGTATACCTGCAGATGTGTATTGAGTTATCATAAGTCCGTTGTTTAGACCTGGATTACTATTTAAAAATGGAGGTAATTCACTAACATGTCTATTTAACATTCGATCTGTTCTTCTTTCACTCATTTTCATAAGGTTAGTAACAGCTATTGTTATAGTATCTGCAGCTATTCCAACATAAGCTCCGTCAGCATTACAACCCATTATAGCAACACCATCATTATCTCCTTCTTTAAATATTTGAGGATTATCTACAGATGAGTTAAGTTCTGTAGATAAAGTAACTATGGCATCCTTTATCACTTTTTTACAGGCTCCGTGAAGTTGCGGTATACATCTTATTGATAATGCATCTTGTACTCTATATCCTTCGTATTTTTTTATTATTTCACTGTCTTTTAAAATTTTCCTTATATTATAACCTGTATTTCCTTGATCTTCATGAGGCCTTACATTCATGAGCCTTTCATCCATAGCCATCAAAGTTCCTTTTAATACTTCTAGTGTCATTGCTGATGATATATCACTTGTTTTGGCAACTATAATGGAGTCATATAATGCTAATGTTGTTATTGCAGTTACAGAACTAGTTCCTGATAACAGTGTCAAACCTTCCTTGCTAGATAGTACGATAGGATTAACTCCTAACTTTTTCATAATATCTTTCCCATTTAGTATTCTATTTTCATATTTTGCTTTTCCTTCTCCAATTAAAACTGCGCTTATATGTGCCTCTAATGACAAATATCCTACTGAACCATGCTTAGGAACTATTGGTGTAATATTATTATTTAGTAATATTTTTATTAATTCTAAAGTTTCTAATCTTATACCACTATATCCTTTCCCCATATGTTGCAGCATTACAAACATTATAGCCCTTACACACTCATCATTTAGTGGCTCTCCAACTGATGTAATATGAGAAAGTATATTATTTCTTTGTATAATTTCTCTCTCTTCTTTCAAAATAAATTTGTTACAATTGTCTCCAATACCTGTAGTCACTCCATAAATTACCCTTTCTTCTTGGGAAAATTTTTCTACTAGTCTTCTACAATTCTTAACCCTATCTATATATTCTTGGGAAAATTCAACTTTATATCCATTTCTGGCTACATTTACCACATCTTCTATTTTAATATCTCCTCCTAAAACAACTACTCCCATAAGACCTCCTTTATTAATTTAATTTTAAAGAGTCCTTTTACTATTGCATCCATCAGCTGCTATGGGAAGATATCTTACTTTATTACCTTCCTTTAATTCCCCATAAAATGCTACGTAAAATGGTCTAAAAATACTTTTTATATTATCTATCTCCAAATAAACGTTTCCTCCAACATGTCTTCTAACAATTCTTCTTGCTAGTCGCTTTGATTTTTCTATTAATAAGTCATCGTCATAAACTGATAGTTGAATCTTATCTTCTTCTACATCTATGCGCTCTAATTTAGGAGCTGATTCATAGTATGCAACAGAGCCAGTCGAGCCATCTGCTATAAATTTTATTTTTTGACTTTTACTCTTTGATTTAAAAATCATTCTACTCAAAATATTAGGTTCATAAGTCATATTAAGAGTTACAATCTTATTTTCTATATACAATGTTTTTATATCATTTGAAAATTCTTTTCTTAATAAAATTTTTCCTATTAGGTTCCCTTTTCTAGATGCTATCAAATTTGCATGTTCTTCATTCATTACTTTTATATAGCTATCAATTTTCATTTTGACCTCCGCACCTGTGACTTAGTCTTTTTTATTAACTTTACTAAAACCAATTACTTCCCTAAAGTATTTACATATTATCAATATAACAACTATCGCTGTGCCATAAGGAACTAATTTTCCTATAATAAAGTCTATCTTCCTATCAAATGAAAACCACATGATAGAAACTACTATTGGAAATAATATCACTAAAAAACCATCTATCCCTAGCCATTCTATTTTAGATTCTTTATCAGACATATAATACCTCCTAGCTTATATACTTTTTATAATATTGTTTTCTTTAGTTGATTTGTCTACTCCTATCTGATTTCCTATCATCCAAAATACAAAAGATATTGGAAGCGCTATTAGTATAGGTTCCAGCACTCCAAAAGAATCTGATATCATGATAGGGTTTAATTTAAAATATGCAAATACTAAAATACCTGAAATCATTGACATAAGACCTCCTGCTTGAGTCTTTTTGCCTTTATACATTAATCCACCAACTATAGGGACAAATGCTACTGACATCCATAAGCTCATTAAAAATGAAATAGCATCATAAACCATTGTAAATTTAAATGCAAGTAGCAATCCAGCTACCCCTAATAGACAACATCCTAATCTACTTAAGTTTATAATTTTCTTATCACTTAATTTTTCACCTTTTAATCTTCCGTATATATCATTTGCAAGTGTAGTTCCACCTATTAGGTAGTAACTATCTAAAGTTGATATTATTGCTCCCATAAGACCTACTATAAATAATCCTCTAAACCCTGCAGGTAATCCTTCTAAAATTACAGTTACATACGCTACTTCTGGTGTCATTTCAGGATATAAACCTCTCACTATCATACCTGTAGTTACTAAAACCATATCAAATGCTACCCATAGTGAGAAACATGTTAACATTGCACGTCTTCCTGTTTTCACAGAATTTGATGCAGAGAATCTTTGATAAAAACTTGGATCAGCATATACATTTAAACATAGTACTAAAAGCATCATCGCCTTTGAAATTGGCATACCTGCTACTGGGTCTAATAGCTCCTTGTTAGCGGATAAGAGCTCTCCCATTCCTTCTAACCCACCTACTGACTCATATAAACTAGGAAATGCCATACATACACCGCAAACCATACAAGCAAACATTATCATATCAGTTACTGCTACCCCCATAAGTCCACCTAAGCAAGTTAAAAGTATTGTTAATACTACAATAACAACTCCAACTAAAACCTTATTAGCTCCCCATGCAGCTTGACCTATATATCCTGTAGCTGTTATTTCTCCTAATTGTGAACAATATATAAATAAAAATACTGAACCTAATATAGCTACCCATTTTCCATAAGTACTTTCTAAAAAGTCGGGTATTGTCACATCTGACCTAATATGAATCTTAGGTCCGATCCATAAAGCTAAAGGAAATCTTACTAAATGGGCACCTACTGACCATATAGCCCATGATGCAAATCCAAATGCAGCTGCATACCCCACAGTACCTACAACCCCAACACCACCATACCAAGATGCAACTAATGTTCCAACAACTAATGACCATGGTAAGCTTCTATTAGCTAGGTAAAAACTTTCCATATCTTTAACAGATTTTGAAAAGTAATAACCTATGTATATAACAAATGCCACAAATAGTAATATCACAATATTATCTACTGTAGTTAACATAAATTCTCCTCCATATCTCTATAATTATTTACACATATTAGCCATAATTTATTTGTCTATTTTATTACTAAACTTCATAATTTTATCTACTAAATCTTCATTTTTAATACTTAGATTTATATCTGCCTTAATCATATGTTTTTCATCATATCCATAATTAAAATTTTAGTTTTATAGCATTAGTTGGACAATTATCTTTGCATATTGTACATCCCCAACATTTTTCATTATTAAAACTAACTACTTTGTTTTCAATAGTAAACGCACCAAAATTACATATTTTACTACACTTACCACAGCTTATGCATTTTTCTTTATTCCATGATATTTCATGAATTTTTTTTGGCCATTGCTTTTCCATTCCCAAAATTTTAGATGCTCTTATCGGATAGCAACAACAAGCATCACAATTACAAAGAGCACTTTCACATTCACTACTATGCATAAGTCCTGATTTGTTAGCATTTCGTATTAATTCTTTAGCTTCATCTTTTGAAATCTTAACTCCCCACCCTCTATCTATCATGCTATTTATTCCAGTTTCAAATTGAACGCATACATTTTGAGGTTTATTACAGTTTTTAGCCATAGTTTTACAGTTACATGGAAGTAAATAAATAGAAGATTCTTTTTTGTCTATTAAATCTAGAGCTTCTTCTAAGCTTATAAAATATGCATTTTCTATATTACTTTGTTCTCTGTCATTTCCTTTTTCAATCTTCTCTATTGATTTTTTTGCATATTCATTTACATACCATTCATCAACTCTCTTTCTTATATCGCCATCAATACCTTCCCAAATATCTTGTTCAAACTGGGCAAATACACCTAGCCTTTGGTATGAATCAGACAATACATATAGAACTTCATTTTCTTCAATAACTTTATTTAAGATACACCTTTTGTAGCAAGATGCTATAAAATTTTCTGAGTCTATATCAATTAATTCAGAAACTAATTGTTTAAGATCATTTTTAGAATACATTTTATCTTCCATTTTAGATATAAGCTTCTGCTCATCTATCAATAACATTTTGTCGATAAATGACTCTATTTCTTCAGGGACATTAAATTGACTTATTATTTTATCTTTCAAATCATCACCCCCTATCTGTTATTTTTATAATTATTAATAGCAATTTCTATGCCATATTATTTCATTAAATTGTTCACCTTTTATATGTAAATAATTATTGTCAATTGTATAATAAAGGCGAATAATAGATATTTTAAAACTTTAATCTCTTATTAAAATTTCACTACATGTAAAATGAGTTTACATATCGTAAACTTATTTTGCAAATTTAGTAATATCTCTATATACTTAATACTATAGGCTCTTATTTTTTATCATAAAAATTTACAATTCATCTGAATTTATCAATTAATATAATTAGAAAGGATTGATTCATATTAATGCTATAGATGCTGTTATAACATTAGATAAATATAATCGTATCTTATCTGTAAAAAGTAACGATGAATATTTTTCTGAATCTTATGTAACTCTTTTAGCTTTACATACTAATACTCCTGTGTCAGATATTTTTGAAATTAACTTAGATAAAGATAATGGTATATTCTATTGGAATTTAGAGCAGTTTTACTATGAAATCATTAGACCTAATGAAGAAATATCATTTATATTTATTAAGAAAACTATACCCGACAATTTAATCCTAGAAAAAATGTTAAATACCTTAGATGATGGTATTCAAATTTATGACAGAAATGCAAATCTAATATATTACAATAATGCAAGCTCGACGATTTCTCTAAAAAATCATAATGAAAGTATACTAGGTAAACATCTTACAGATATATTTTCACATGTTGACGAAAAATATAGTACTATACTTACTACACTGCAAACCCAAGCACCTGTAATTAATAGATGTGATACATTTAAAACTAATTCTGGTAAAGTGGTAACAACTATAAATACAGCATACCCAATATTCTTTGATAATCACTTAGTAGGCTCTTTACTTATAGAGAGAGACTCTACTTCTATTCAAAGAAATATTTCAGAATTATCAAAAATGCAAAAATTTATACATAAACAAAAATACAATTCTAATCCTAATAACACTTTTACACAATATACATTTAAAGACTTAATAGGAAATAGTATACAGTTTAGAGAAGCCATCAATTTAGCAGTTAAAGTATCTATCCAAGACTGTAATGTACTAATATATGGTGAAACTGGCACTGGAAAAGAACTTTTTGCTCAAAGTATTCACAATAATAGTAAACGTTCTAACAAAAAATTTTTAGCTATAAACTGTGCTGCAATACCAGAAAATTTAATAGAAGGTATGTTATTTGGAACATCTAAAGGTGCTTATACTGGTAGTGTTGACAGTACTGGATTATTTGAAGAGGCAAATGGCGGTACTATTTTTTTAGATGAGCTTAATTCAATGAGTCTATCATTACAGTCAAAACTTCTTAGATTTCTACAGGATGGTACATTTATGAGAGTTGGAGGAAAGAAAAATATAAAATGTGATGTAAGAATTATATCTTCTTGTAATGAAGACCCTTTCCTTTTGACTCAAAATAATATTTTAAGAAAGGACTTATTTTATAGAATCTCAACTATAATAGTAAATATTCCACCACTTAGAGAAAGAGATGATGATATTGAAGTTCTTTTAAAATACTTTATAGATAAATTAGGTAGAAGGTATCTAAAAAATATAAATAATATATCAGTCAAAGTTTTAGACATACTAAAAAATTATAATTGGCCTGGAAATGTTAGAGAACTAATGCA
>NZ_JAGHFM010000071.1 GCF_017888745.1 Terrisporobacter sp.
ATTATGCAGTAGCTAGAGGAGTACAATCTATACTTCAAAGATATAAAGAATTACAAGATATAATCGCTATACTTGGTATGGATGAATTATCTGATGAAGATAAGGTAATAGTTGCTCGTGCTAGAAAAATACAAAGATTCCTTTCTCAACCTTTCACAGTTGGGGAACAATTTACGGGAATACCAGGTAAATATGTACCAGTAAAAGAAACTGTAAGAGGTTTCAAAGAAATATTAGAAGGAAAGCATGACGACCTACCAGAATCAGCATTCTTATTTGTAGGAACAATAGAGGAAGCTGTTGCGAAAGCAAAGGAGAGTAGATAGGTCATGGCAAGTATATTTCCATTAGAAATAGTTACTCCAGAAAAAGTTTTCTACAAGGGTGATGTAGAAATGGTTATCACTAGAACAACACAAGGTGATAGAGCTGTTCTTAAAAATCATATACCGTTTGTAGTTGGTTTAGTAAATGGAGAATTAAGAATAAAAAAAGACGGAAAATTTATATCGGGTCAAATATCTGAAGGCTTCATGACAGTTAGTAAAGAAAAAACAACTATACTAACTGAGTCTGCTAAGTGGAACGATGAAGTCAAAGGACTTTAATACTACAATATAAATTTATTAAAAAGAGATTAGGGAAATCCTAGTCTCTTTTTAATTGTAAGGAAATTGTTAATACTAGCAAAATGAACTTTTTATATTATTATATGTTATTCATATCATTGCATTTATAAAAAATGTATATAATTAATATAGTACAATTATTAATTATATAAGATGTTAAAGGAGAAATTTATGAATATTATAGATATAGGAATAGATATTATAGAAATAGAGAGAATAAGAGAAGCTTTAAATAAAAAGGGAAATTTTCTAAAAAAGATGTTTACAGACAAAGAAATTAAAATGTTTGAACAGAAGGGCAATAGTGTTCAAACTATAGCAGGAAATTTTGCAGCTAAAGAAGCCATTAGCAAGTCTTTAGGTTTAGGTATAAGGGGTTATAATTTTAGAGATATAGAGATATTAAGAGATGACTTAGGAAAACCTATAGTAAAAACTTATAATAATTTAGAACAGATTTGCATAAACTATAGTGTTTTAGAAATAAAAGTATCAATATCTCATGGGAGAGATTATGCTGTTGCAAATGCTATTGCATTTAAAGAATAGAAGAAATAAATATTTATATTGTTTTATAGATGTAAAAAGAATAGGAGGTAGTATGTGAAAAATAAGTTGGTAATATTGTTGATGACTTTTGTAATAACAGTAATATCTGTTTCAATTGGATGTGAACGAAAAGAATATACTAAAGAGGAAATATATGATGATTTTCAAAAACAACTTACTAAGATAACATCATATACTTGTATAGCAAATGTAGAAGCAATAGGTAATAAGACTACTACAGAATATGTTTTAAAACATACATATAAAAAGCCTGATTATTATAAGTTAGAAGTGAAATCACCAGAAAACATCAAAGGAAAAGTGATGGAGTATAAAGGTGATAAGTTAACAGTACATAATCCTAATATTAATGACACAATAGAACTACCAAATGTAAATAATGACAGCCATTATCTCTTCATTGGAGACTTTATAAAGAATTATCTAGAAAATGAATCAGTTGTATTGGAATCTACACAAGATCAATTAAAAATAGAAATAGAAATACCGGGAGATAATAAGTATTTTAATAAACAAATATTATATATAAATAATAAGACTAAAAATCCAGAAAAAATGGAAATAATAGATTATGAAGAATCACCTAGATTTATAGTAACATATGAAGATTTTAAATATGAGAAGTAATCAATAGTAGTAAATCAACCCAAGAGAAATCTAGATGACATAATAATTAATGATATCAAAATAAAAAAGGATACTAAAAGTCATAGTAAAATAATAGTTAATGTATATATTTTATAATAATTTTTTTGCTCCAAAAATGATTATTAAAGACATAAAAAAGGTTGTGCAGGTTATAATAGTTAACAAAGGGTATGCGACTGGAAAAAAGAGCAACAGGGTATTATATTTGAGCTAGCTTATATAATGTACAATGGTTATGTGTGCTTATATGGAAACAAATGCAATTTTACAATCATTCATCAATCTGATAAAATAAAAAGAGATATTGTTCTCTGGGAGGCGATTTTGTGAGCAATAAGAATAAAGAAAAAATTATTTTTACTTTACCTGACTATATTTTATCTGAAGTTGATCAAATAGTTCAGATGGAAAATAGCAACAGAGAAGATTTTGCAAAGGCGGCTTTTCAGTTCTATATAACTCAGAAAAAGAAAATAAGCTTAAAAGAAAGCATGATAAAGGGTTATAAAGAAATGGCAAACATTAACTTATCATTAGCGGAGCTTGGTATGACGGATGAAGTATCTTTAAATGATGATTCTCCAGGAGACATAGCAAAAGTTGAGTAATCTTAGCTTAGATATTAAGCGAGGAGATTTATTTTATGCAGATTTAAGTCCAGTTGTAGGTTCGGAACAAGGTGGCGTTAGGCCTGTTTTAATCATTCAAAATAATATAGGAAATAAATATAGCCCTACTGTTATAATAGCGGCTATAACATCCCAGATTAATAAAGCAAAATTGCCGACTCATATAGAGATAAGTTCCAGCGAATATGGGCTTAATAAAGACTCTGTTATTCTCTTAGAGCAGATAAGAACAATAGATAAAAAGCGTCTAAGAGAAAAAATTGGTTATCTAGATAATAAGACTATGCTAAAAGTAAATAATGGATTGCAAATAAGTTTAGACCTATTTAGCATATAAAAAATTATTGATATAGTAGCATATCAATAATTTTTTTGTTTTATATACAAAAAACACAAAAAATTACATAAAGATGATATAATATAATGAGATTTAAATACAATATGGCTAATTAACCAATAGCCTCAGTATATAACTAGGGAGGTAAATTACATGAGAGACCATAAAGGATTAAATGAAATTACTAATTTGATAAGAAAAGATATTGTCTCAATGATAGGTAAATCTAAATCAGGGCATCCAGGAGGGTCATTATCAGCAGTTGAAATATTAACAGCTCTTTATTTTGACCAAATGAATGTAGATCCAACAAACCCAAAGATGGAAGATAGAGATAGATTTGTTTTATCAAAAGGTCATGCAGCACCAGCATTATATGCTACTTTGGCTGAAAGAGGATACTTTGATAAAGAAGAATTAAACTATTTAAGAAAAACAGGAAGTATGCTTCAAGGTCATCCAGATATGAAAAAGATTCCGGGAGTTGAAATGTCAACAGGTTCTTTAGGACAAGGATTTTCAGTTGCTTGTGGAATGGCAATGGCATCTAAATTAGATAATGCCCCATGGAATGTTTATGCATTACTTGGTGATGGAGAGGTTCAAGAAGGTATAGTTTGGGAAGCGGCTATGAGTGCGGCACACTATAAACTTGATAATATGATAGCTTTTCTTGATTATAATGGACTTCAAATCGATGGAGAAGTTGAGTCAGTAATGAACATTAATCCTATAGAAGATAAGTTTAAGACTTTTGGATGGAATGTAATAACAATCGATGGCCATGACTTCGACCAAATATTTGCAGCTTTAGATATGGCAAAAGATACAGTAGATAAACCAACAATGATAATAGCAAAAACTATAAAAGGTAAGGGAGTGTCTTTCATGGAAAATCAAGCTTCATGGCATGGAAGTGCACCAAATGAAGAACAAGTTGAACAAGCATTATCAGAATTAGGAGGTGCTTTCCATGAGTAATAAAATAGCAACTAGAGATGCTTACGGAAAAGCTTTAGTAAAATTAGGACAAATAAATGATGATGTAGTAGTTTTAGATGCAGACTTATCTAAATCAACTAAAACGAATGATTTCTTTAAAGCATATCCAAATAGATTTTTCAATATGGGAATAGCAGAACAAAACTTAGTAGGAGCAGCTTGTGGTTTTGCAGCAGCAGGAAAAATTCCTTTTGCAAGTACATTTGCAATGTTTGCTACAGGAAGAGCATTTGAAGTTATAAGAAACTCTGTATGCTATCCAAAATTAAATGTAAAAATATGTGCAACACATGCAGGGATAACAGTTGGAGAAGATGGTGGTTCTCATCAAAGTGTGGAAGATATATCACTAATGAGATCTATACCAAACATGACTGTATTAGTTCCAGCAGATGGAATAGAAGCTGAAAAAATGATACTTGAAGCAGCTAAATTTAATGGACCGATGTATGTTAGACTTGGAAGAAGTGCAGTTCCTACATTATTTGATGAAAATTATGAATTCAAAATAGGAAAGGGAGCTGTATTAAGAGATGGTAATGATGCTACAATTATTGCTTGCGGTATTATGGTAAACGAAGCTTTAGTAGCAGCAGACATATTAAAAGCAGAAAACATAGATGTTAGAGTAATAAATATGTCAACAATAAAACCTATAGATACAGAATTAATAATTAGTGCAGCTAAAGAAACTAAAGCTATAGTAACTGCTGAAGAACATAGTGTTATTGGTGGTTTAGGATCAGCTGTTAGTGAAGTTGTATCAGAAAATCATCCAGTAATAGTTAAAAAAGTTGGAATGAACGATACTTTTGGAGAGTCAGGAACTCCTAATGAATTATTAGAAAAGTATGGTTTAACAGCTAAAAACATATCGGATAAAGTAAGAGAAGCACTAAAATAGAAATAGATATTTTAAGCGTATTTAATATTTTATTAAATACGCTTTTTAAATTGTAATGAAATTATGCTTTATCTGATTTGTATATAAATATAATTTCCAGCATATTAACTCTGAGTAATAGATGAAGTGGCTGTCGATATGAAATTGAGTGACTATGTAGTGGCTTAAGCGAAGTGAATTTTTGATTGCAAAATAATTCTACTATATAATATTCCTTCATATATTTATAAGAGATAGGAGGGATAATGTGGAGATTAAGTTTAATATCAAAGGAGTAATTTACGGAGTACTATTAACATTATTTATAGTATTAGGTTTCGTATTTATACCTAAGCTATTTTTAGACACATCTAAACCAGTTGATTTCACAATGGTTCAGAGAGAATCTATACCAGATAAAATATTAGATATTATGGATAAGTATAAAGACGAAGAGAGGGCATTAGCAGTAAGATTAGAAAATAAAATTTATGTAATCGTAACAAGAGGAGAAGAAGATAAAGGTATAGAGATAGACAAAATTACAGTAGACACTATGGATGAAAAAACTGTGATGACAGTTAATATTACATATAAGGAAAAGGAAGAATCAAATCCTTTTGTAGTAGCTGAAACAAATTTAAAATCTTTGCCAGATAAAATTCAATTAAACACGTTTAAAGAATAATAAGAAAAGGACCTTTGAATCATATATTCAAGGGTCCTAATGTAATTTAAACGGATTTATTAGGTTTTAAAATTCTTGATTCTGTTATAATATAGTCTAGCTGAGCATCATGAGGCTCTTTTGGTACTTCATCAAATATTTGTAAATCAAAAGCTATTCCTATAGTAACTGCATCTTCTCTGATATTTTCCAAAAATCTATCGTAAAATCCTCCGCCATACCCAAGTCTGAAACCATTTATATCATAAGCTACTGCAGGTACGATTACTACGTCTATATTTTTGATATTTATTTCTGGAGAACAATCGGATTTAGGTTCTCTAATATTATAAGCGCCATATTTTATTCCATTTTCAAAATCTGTTATTTGAGAAGGTATTAATACTTTTTCCTTAATTATAGTAATTGGTGATGCTACAATTTTACCCATGGATATTAGTTCTTTTATTAAATCATCTGTTATAACTTCATTGTTAAAGTCTAGATAAAGCATAATAGTATTAGAATTTTTTATACAATCCATTTGAAGTAATTTATTTTTAATTATGTCAGAGTTTTTCTTAATAAAATCAGGTTGTTGTTTTTTTCTAAGATTAATGACTTTTTTTCTAAATTCTTTTTTCATATAATCTACACCCCTTATTGTGGTATTATATAATTACCATATTTTGTTCTTAATATAAAGTTTAGTTAAGTTAGGGTATTAAATCAATAGGATTGATAAATAGTAATAAAAAGACAGGCTAGTCATATAATATATAGTAGATTAATTAAAGGAGATGTGAACAAATGATATCTAAGAAAAGGGCTTTTATATATTCTATTGTTCTAATTATAGTAACTATAATTGGGACAACTATGTTTCAAATAACTTTTGGAGATAAAGTAATAATATCCAAGGAGCTATATGAATCTTATGCTAAATATAATAAACTCTTAGGACTAGAGGAACTTATAAAAGAGGATTATTATCAAGAGGTATCTGAAGATAACTTAGTAGATGGTGCACTGAAAGGATTGTTTGAAGGACTTGATGATCCGTATTCACAATACTATACAGTAGAAGAATTTAAAAGTTTACAGGAACAAACTAGTGGTTCATTTGTAGGTATAGGTGTTTATATAGGAATAAATCCAGAGGATAATAATATAACAATAATTTCACCAATAGAGGGTTCTCCAGCATATGAAGCAGGAATTAAAGCAGGAGACGTCGTATTAAGTGTAGATGGACAATCTGTTGATCCAACTAAACTTGATGAAGTAACAAAAAAAATAAAAGGTAAAGAAAATACATATGTAAAATTAAAAGTCAAAAGAGGTAATAAAGAATTAGACTTTAATGTGGAGAGACAGAAAATAGTTACTAAAAGTGTTAGCAGTGAAGTTATGGATGAAGATGTAGGATATTTAAGAATAACATCCTTTGATGAAAATACATATGAAGAATTTAAAGAACATTTAACTAGTCTACAAAAACAAGGAATAAAAGGTCTTGTAATAGACTTAAGAGATAATCCAGGCGGATTATTAGATATATGCGTTGATATAGCAGATGATATAATAGGAAAAGGTACTATAGTTTATACAAAAGATAATTCAGGTGATAAAGAATATTATAAATCTGACGAAAAAGAGTTAGATCTTTCTATAGCAGTATTAATTAATGGAGGTAGTGCATCAGCTTCAGAAATCTTAACTGCTGCATTAGTCGATAATAATAAAGCTGTTGCCATTGGTGAAACGTCTTTTGGTAAAGGATTAGTGCAAAGTGTTAAGCAACTTAAAGATGGAACTGGATACAAGTTGACAACTGCTCAGTATTATACTCCAAATGGAGATTATATAAATAAAAAAGGTATAACACCTGAAATTAAAGAATCTGACACTGAAAAACAATTAGAATCAGCTATAGAATATATAAAAGGAAAAATTAAGGAATAATTTTAATTCTTTGATTTAATAAATTATTATTGTTAATAATTTAAATATATAAGTAAAGATGCAGAAAAAATATTTTATTATAACTTAAAAAATATTAAAAAACATAATAAATTAAATAGTATAATATTTAAACAAAATACGACTCAATAAACTATAAAGCTAATAAAATTGCAAAAAAAATCAATTATTAAGAGGAAATATAGAAATAATATAGAATTACTTATATAAGTTAATAATCTTAAGTAGGAAGTGAGTTTATGAGTAAAACTATGGCAAAAGTTGTTAACTTTCAAGAATATAAGGATAAAAAGAAGCAATTAGAAGTTGACAGGAAAGAACTTTTAGAGCTTATTAAACAAATAGTGACTACGAAATAGGAGACATTTTGTCTCCTATTTTTAGTATTGTTTTATATTAAAATATCAAAAATATATATTATTTTTAAATTTTATGTATTATTTTTTATGTTTTAATTTTGAAAAATATAAAAGGAAGCAAAATGCTTCCTTTCAAATTAGTAACTTCTTAATCCACTAATATAATCCTGGAATTGATTAAATTCGTTTTCGTCTTGAAGATTAACTACAGTGGATTTTTCATCATAAAAATTCTTAAGATAAATATTTCTATTTCCTTCTGATCCATCTTGATAAATACATCTATACCCATCTTCATATAGGTTTTTTAGGTCGTTGAAATTTTCCATTCAATCATCTCCTTAAATATACTTATCTATTTATATTTTTTGAAAATATAAAAAATATATTCATGTAAATAAAATAAAGAAATGTTAAAAAATAAAACAAAATACTAGCTACTGTTAGCATATGTTAATATAATTAATTGTAGGATAAAGAAAAAATAAAGACATTAACAATTATTATGACATATATATAAGCATAATTTTTAGGGGGTAGGTAATAGTGAATTTAATTGAAAATATATCAAGAAACATTTATCCATTAGAAAAACAATACATGGAACAAGCTCAGCAAAGGCTTGATAGATTGATAAAACCAACTGGTAGTTTAGGAAAAATGGAAGGTATTTGTGTTCAATTAGCCGGAATTTATGGAAGAAAGTATTTTGATACATCTAAAAAAATTATAATAGCTTTTGCATGTGATCACGGAGTATATGAAGAAGGAGTTGCACCAGATCCACAAAATATAACTATATTACAATTTAAAAATTTTCCTCACAAAATAAACGGTGTAGGCACAATATCTAAGTTTGTAGGAGCTGATGTACTACCTGTTGATGTTGGTATAAACTGTGATGAAAAATTAGAAGGAGTATTAGATTATAAAATAAGAAAAGGAACTTCTAACATGGCAAAAGGTCCAGCTATGACTAGAAAAGAAGCTAAGAGATGCATAGAGATAGGGATAGAAATGGCTGAAAAGTGTATACAAGATGATTATACATTAATAGGAATAGGAGAGATGGGTATAGCAAATACTACTCCATCTACAGCTATAATATCAGCTATAGGTGGATTTGACCCAAGTGAAATAACAGGTATGGGAGCTGGTCTCAAAAAAGAATTAATACAACATAAAGCTAATGTAATTAGAAAGGCAATTGAATTAAATAAACCAAACTCAAAAGATTCTATAGATGTATTATCTAAAGTTGGTGGATTTGAAATAGGAGCTATGGCAGGTGTAATATTAGGATGTGCTGCAAATAGAACGCCAGTTGTATTAGATGGATTTATATCTTATGCAGCAGCATTATTAGCATATAACATTAATCCTAGAGTAAAAGACTATATGATAGCATCTCATTTATCAGCTGAGCCGGGTACAGAGAAGGTTCTTGGTATGATAGGATTAGAACCTTTCTTAGCTATGGGCATGAGACTTGGAGAAGGTAGTGGAGCTGCATTATCTTTTAATATAATAGAAGCTTCAAACTATGTATATAAAAATATGGCAACATTTGATGAGATAGATATGGGAAGATAAAATATCTAAAGGAGAAAGTACATGAGCAATATCATATTAGTAACGGGAGGAGCAAGATCTGGGAAAAGTAGTTTTGCAGAATCCCTTTGTATCAAACAAAATAACAGAACAGCTTATATTGCTACCTCTGTAGCATTTGATGATGAAATGAAAAATAGAGTAAAAAAACATCAAGAAAGTAGACCTAAGGAATGGAAAACTTATGAAATATACAAGGATATATATTCTATTATTCAAGAATTAGGTGAAAATCATGATACAGTTATAATGGACTGCGTAACATTAATGGTAAATAATTTGATGTTTACTTCTGATATAAATGTGGATAAAGCAACATCAGAAGAATTAAATGAATTAGAAAGTTATATCAGAGATCAGATACAAAAATTATTAGAAGTTGTGAAAAAGACTAATTTATACTTTGTAATAGTGACTAATGAAATTGGAATGGGTGTAGTTCCAGAAAATAAGCTTGCTAGAATATATGGAGACTTTGTTGGGCGAGCTAATCAACAGATTAGTAAAATGAGTGACGAGGTTTATTTTGTTGTAAGTGGAATTCCTATGAAAGTGAAGTGATATAAATGAAAAGATTTATAGGAATATTACAATTTATGACGAGGATACCAATTAAAGCTGATATAGGATTTGATGAGGAGTTTCATAAGTCTATAGTATATTTTCCTTTAGTTGGATTTGTTATAGGATTAATTTCATATTTAATTGGTGGATTAGCGATTAAAGTATTTGACCCTTTTGTAACATCTATATTAATAGTTGGTATAGAAGTTATAATAACAGGAGGACTTCATATTGATGGTTTAGGAGATACATTTGACGCCATATATAGTAATAGAGATAAAGACAGAATGCTAGAAATAATGAAAGATTCTAGATTAGGTACAAACTCTCTTTTAGCAATATTGTTTTTAGTATTAATAAAAATAGGAATTCTTACAAATATAATAAATGCTAATTTACTATGGGTGATTATATTTATGCCCCTTGTGTCTAGATTAGGTGTTATAATAATGCTTTATAAAACAGTAACACCTAGAAAAGTAGGAATGGGAAATATATTTATAGGTAAAGCAACATTGAGTATGTTCATAATAGCTATTTTATATTCTGTTGCCATAATAGTATTAGTTAGTAAATTTATATTTTTATCTCATAATTTATTGCTAATAAAACTACTTAGTTCTATTTTAATTGTTATGATATTTGATTACTTATTTAAGAATCATATTTATAAAAAAATTGATGGTGTAACAGGAGATATACTAGGGTGTACTATAGAACTTGGCGAGCTGATATTTATATTATATTCATACATAATAATGGTTATTTAAGGTGATGAAATGGTTAAATTAATTTTAGTAAGACATGCAATTACTATTTGTAATGAAGGTGGTAACTTATCTGGACTAACAGATAGTATTTTAAGTGAAGAAGGTAAATTACAAGTAGAAAAGTTAACTAATTATTTAAAAGATGAGAAGATAGATGAAATATATTCAACACCATTTTCTAGAACAAAAGAAACTATAAATAAATTAGCCAAGATTAAAAATATTGATATTATAGAGACGGATGAATTAAATGAAATAAATTTTGGAGCATTTGAAGGTCTGGGATTTGAATATATACAAAAAGAATATCCTGAAGAATTTGAAAAAATGATAAGTGAAGGATTTGATTATAAATATCCTCATGGAGAAAGTTTAAAAGATACTTTTTATAGGGTAGTGAAACAGTTAGATAATATAATAAAAGATAAAGATTCTAAGGTTATATTAATTTGTGCTCATGGAGGGACAATCAGAAATATAATTTCTTATTTAGTGACTAATGATTATAAATATCATTGGAATTTTAAAATAGATAATTCTTCTGTTTCTGTAATAGAGATAGATAATAACTTTGCGGTAATTAATAAATTAAATGATACAAGTTTTTTAATATAAAATAATCCCCTAAGAATTAATTTTTTAGGGGATTATTTTTGTATTAATAGTATTTTTACAGTTTAGTTTTAAGTAAATTTATATACTAATATAGGGACTTATAAATTCCATAAATAGTATCCTTATCTAGATGAATGTATGCATTTCCCATTAGTCTACCTTGTTTTGTTACTACATTTTCAGTGAAAATCATAAGATCTTCTTCTTTGGCTCCATATCCTTGTAATGATTTTTTAGGGAGTATTTTGTAAAGAAGTTTTTCAGCTTCATCAAATACATTTTCTTCATCACAATTAAGTATATCTGATAATAATTTACATAGTTCTTTTATTTTTCCATCAGGGTTTAATTTCATGTATGTTTTGAATATCTCAGTGAAAAATACATAGTTTGATTCTCCGTGAGGCACATGATAGAAAGAACCAAGAGGGTAACTCATAGCATGTACTGCACCGCATCCTGCATTCCCAAAAGCAATTCCTGCATATGTGCTTGCTATTAAGAAATTATCAAGAAGATTTTCTAAGCTTTGATGACCTTCGTTTGAAATAGTTTTAAATCCATTTAAAATCATTTTTATAGCTTCTTTTGAGTACATTTCTGTAAATACAGAGGATTTAGGAGATACAAAGGATTCTATTGCATGAATTAATGCATCTATTGCACTAGCAGCAAATACCTTAAAAGGAAGAATACTTAAAAGTTCTGGTATCAAAATAGCATAGTCAGCAAGTATTTCATCATGAGCAAGACCGAACTTACTATTTAATGAACTTAAATGTAGTACAGAAATATTAGTAACTTCACTTCCAGTACCACAAGTAGTTGGTATAAGTATTAATTCCTTGACTTTTTTAGGAGGAAATTTCTTTTCAAATAAATCACATACAGGACTTATTTGTTCTAGTACAAAAAGTTTTGCAACATCTAAGATACTTCCTCCACCTATTCCAATTACTCTTTTATAATTTATATCTTTTACATCATTATAGATTCCTTCAACCATTTTATCACTTGGCTCTCCATTTCCGTAATTTCTCCTATAAATTACAGTAGCACCATTGATATAAGATTCAAAGAATGGCTTATATATATACTCGTTTGTAATTATTAAATCTCCTTCTCCGATGTTGAATTCTGAGCAGAATTCCATACATCTATCAAAGGTAATAATTTCAGGTGATAACTTAAAATTTTTCATAACTACTCCTTATCCAAATATAAATTTAGCAAAATTTTTATATAATTTTATTTATGGTTTTATTATGGTAATTATATCATATTATATTTATGAAAATTAATTTCCATATAAATTTATAATTAAAAAATAATAAGATTTAGGAGAAATTAGAAAATTACAGTTAGGTATTTAGATTAAATATACTATACTTTTATTAAGTATAAAAGAATAAGATTTTATAAATTATTTTGGGGGATATTATAATAATAAGGATTATTCAAAAAAGGAGATTATTATGGATATAATAGAAAACTTAAGAATACAAGGGGTAAGAGAATCTCTTATAGAAGACATAATACATTTTAGAAAAGAGTTTAAAGTAGATAAAGAAGTTGAACACAGGGTGACAAAATCACCAGCATTTTATATAGGGGAAGATATACTTTCTATGTGTATATCAGCGATTTTAGAAGAAGAGAATATTTTATTATCTGGACCAAAGGCCACAGGAAAAAATTTATTATCAGACAATCTATCTGAAATATTTGGGAGACCTCAGTGGAATACTTCTTTTCATATAAATACAGATAGTTCATCTTTGATTGGAACAGATACATTTATTGATAATGAAGTAAAGCTTAGAAGAGGTTCTGTATATGAATGCGCACTTCATGGTGGATTTGGAGTATTTGACGAAATTAATATGGCAAAGAATGATGCAATAGTAGTAGTACATTCTGCTTTAGATTATAGAAGAATTATAGATGTACCAGGATATGAAAGAATAAACTTACACCCAGCTACTAGATTTATAGGAACAATGAACTATGAATATGCAGGGACTAAGGAGCTAAATGAAGCTTTAGTATCTAGATTTTTGGTTATAGATATTCCAGCTGTAGATGAAGATAAATTAATGATGATTTTAAGAAGAGAGTTTCCATGTGCAGATGAAGAGAAATTAAATCAGTTTGCAGGAATATTTTTAGATTTACAGTTAAAATCTCAAAATGGAGAAATATCAACTAAGTCTATAGATTTAAGAGGGTTAATAGGTGCTCTAAAAACAATAAAAAGAGGATTAAAGCCAACTTTAGCTATAAATATGGGACTTACAGGCAAGACTTTTGATATTTATGAAAAAGAAATAGTAAATGATATTATAAGAACAAGAATACCGGAAAAATGGGAAAGTAAAGATATATTTTTGGTTAGAGAATAATCCAGGGTAGGTGATAAATATGAGTAATAATACTAACTGGATATATAATAATTATGAATTTGAAAATAGAATAAATAATTTATCCTGGACTATTTCTGGAAATTATGATGAAGACATAGATACTAGTGAGAAAGACTATTCTTCAAAGGATGTTTCTTTGTACTTTGCTATAATTGCAGGCGCTAGAAGGAAGTTTTTAGACTGGAATATTATAAAAAAATATATTATGAGTAGGATAAATAAAGGATATGACAAAGATATTTTAATGACACTTATACAAATAATTTTAAATTGTGTAGTTGAAAATAAAGTTATAAATGAAAGACCAGGTGTAGAAGAAATAAGAAATAAGGCATATTCTGATATATTAGCTAATTATAATAAGATACATAAAGAAGATATTTTACAAGCTTTAAAATATACTTTTATACTTGAATCTATGGATAGACATCCTATAGTCGATGGTCTAACAAGGAGAATAATTAATGATATTAAGACTATTGATTGTAGTGAAGAACTAATGAATATTTTAAAAAGATTAGATGAGATTTACTTGACTTATTTTGAGCATATAATGAATTCTCAACAGCAGGAAAAAAATATAAAGGATAAACAAATAAAAAATGTAAATGTAGATTTTGACACTTTTTCTGATTTTATGTATGAAGAATTATATATGGATGAAGACTCGACAGAGAGTATAGAAAGTGAAATTAATAATATATCTAATTCTATGTTGGTTGAAAATTTAGGTGAAATGAATGATATTAATTTAGAAAAATCACCAAATAGAACAATTTATGTGGATGAAACCATGGCACAAAAAATTTATGAAAAAGTAGAGTACTATTATGGAAAGGCATTTTTAAATGAAAATGATATAAGAAGAATAGAAACAAAATATTGTAGAGATGTTCATGAAGGATGTAGAATACACTTTACAGATGGAGTTTTGCGTTCTGAATGTAGTAATGCTTTTCAGTTAAAATACGTTACTAGACAAAAAGAAAATAATATTTTTAAATACAGAGACAATATAAAACTACATAAGAGAAGTATAAACAAATTGAAAGAAAGTATATCTAGAATACTAATAGAAGAAAGTGGGGTAGATAGAATTTATTCTGATAATGGGACTGTTTGTGCCAATAAAGCCTGGAGAATCAGAAGAAGTAATAATACTAAAGTATTTTATAAGGATATACAAAATGAAAAAGGTAAATATGTTATAGATATATTATTAGATGCTAGTGGATCTCAAAGTAGAAATCAGTTTAATGTGGCTATACAAGCATTTATTATTGCTAAGGCTCTTACTTTAGTTGGAATACCAAATAGAGTAATGGGATATCTTAGTTTTTTAGACTATACAGTATTAAAAAGATATAGAGATTACAATGATAATATAGATGCTTGTGAAAATATATTTGAATATTTTGCAGCAGGAAATAATAGAGACGGTTTAGCAATAAAAGCTACTTGTGATGCTTTATTAGAAAGAGAAGAGGAGAATAAAATTCTTATAATTCTTAGTGATGGAAAGCCTAATGATATAAAAATAGGAAAAGATAGATCTAGAAGTTTAAGAGGAGAAGCTAGTTATAAAGGAATAGTAGGTGTAAAAGATACAGCTTTAGAAGTAAGAAAAGCAAGGAAGCAAGGTATATTAGTTTTAGGTGTTTTTACAGGAAAAGAATCTGATTTAGAGTGGGAAAAAATAATTTATGGTAATGATTTTATATATACTAAGAATATAGAGAGATTTTCTGATATTGTTGCAATGTATTTAAAGAAAATTATCAGAAATTAATATTTTATAAGGGAAAAATATTAATAATTAAATGGTAAAATATAACAAATATATATGTTTATGTGCTATAATAAAAATATAGTAATGACAATTCAATAATTAAAAAATATTCTAGGTTCTTATTTTTTAAGATTAATAGGGAAAGAGGTGTAAATCCTCTGCAGCCCCCGCTACTGTAATGTGGACGAAACTTTTTAACCACTGTGAATTTTGAACAATGAATATACTTGAATTGATAACTAAAGTATATCATTAGTGATATGATAAAGGTGAATTTCATGGGAAGGGAAAGTATTAGGATGAAGCAAAGTCAGGAGACCTGCCTATAATATCAAGTGATTTCTTCGGGGATGGAGAAAATATCTTAATAATAATTTTTTTATTTGTAGATATTAGTACCTAATCCTAAGTTAGGTACTTTTTTAATTATTGATAATATACAATTTTGCCCTCAACCTATTTTATTTCAAAAATAGTTTGAAAATAGAATAACCCTTAACCTATTCCTTAGGATTCTCCAAAATCCTAAGGATTTTTTTCTATTATATATTTGTATTTAAATATTTATTGGTGGCAACCATTATAATATTATTGCATTTGAAGAAAATAAAGAATTAGATTAAAATATATTTATATGAGCATTATAGGAGGAAATATATGATTTTAGATATATTAGATAAATTAAATCCAGCTCAGAGAGAAGCGGTAGAAAATACAGAAGGAGCTGTATTAATATTAGCTGGGGCTGGATCAGGAAAAACTAGGGTTTTAACTACTAGAATAGGTCACCTTATGGAAAATAAGGGAGTAAAGGCTGAAAATATTTTAGCTATTACTTTTACAAATAAAGCGGCAAATGAGATGAGGGAAAGGGTAGAAGAAACCCTTGAAGGTACGGATACTAAGGAAATGTGGATTACTACATTCCACTCTTGTTGTGTTCGTATATTAAGAAAGAGTATTAATAAAATAGGTTATAATAGAAGTTTCGTAATTTATGATAGTGCTGACCAGGTAACTTTAGTTAAAGATTGCTTAAGAGAGTTAAATTTAAGTGATAAAGCATTTGATCCTAAAGTTATATTAAGTGCTATATCAAATGCTAAAGATAAGTTATATTCTCCTAAAAAATTCATTCAATTAAATGAAGGTGATATAACTAAAACTAAAATAGGCGAAATTTATGCTCTATATCAAGATCGTTTAAAAAGAAATAGTGCATTAGATTTTGATGACTTAATAATGAAGACAGTAGAATTGTTTAAAGAACATCCAGAGGTTTTAGATTTCTATAGAAATAAATTTAGATACATAATGGTAGATGAGTATCAAGATACAAGTAAAGCTCAGTACGAACTTATAAAATTATTAGCAAAACAACATCAAAATATTTGTGTCGTAGGAGATGATGACCAAAGTATTTATGGATGGAGAGGTGCTGATATAAGAAATATACTTGAATTTGAAAGGGATTATGATAATGTTCGTATTGTAAAATTAGAGCAAAACTATAGATCTACTCAAGTAATATTAGATGCTGCTAACCATGTTATTTCTAATAATATAGAAAGAAAAAGAAAAAAACTTTGGAGTGAACAAAAAGAAGGTCAATTAATTAAAATTCAATTAGATGAAAATGAAATTGAAGAAGGTGACTTCATATCAAATACCATATCTTATATGAGAAGATATGAAGGAAGAGATTATAAAGATTTTGCAGTTTTATATAGAGCAAATGCACAAGCACGTTCTATAGAAGATTCATTAAATAGAAATGGAATTCCATACAATATTTATGGTGGAATTAAATTCTACGAAAGAAAAGAAATAAAAGATATAATTGCGTATTTAAGAGTATTACAAAATCCTCAGGATGATATATCTTTAAAAAGAATTATAAACGTACCTAGACGTGGTATCGGTCTTAGAACAATAGAAAAAATAGAAGATAGAGCTAGTTTAAAAGAAGAAAGTTTATACTCTGTATTAATTGATATAGAAGATAATTCTGATATTTCAAGAAAAGCGAGAGCAAGTATAAGTGAATTTGTTGACTTAATGTCTACTTTAAGAAGTTTTACAGATGTATATTCTGTTAGTCAGGTTATAGAAAAGGTATTAGATGTTACTGGATATATAGATGAATTAGAAAAAGAAAAAAATGGTGAAGGTGAAGACAGAATAGAAAACTTAAAAGAATTTATATCTGTTGCCTTGGAATTTGAAAGTAGCAATGAGGATAAAAGTTTAGAGTCATTTTTAACTAATGTGGCATTATCTGCAGAACCGTCTAATGAAGAAGAAGAGGAGGACAGGGTTTCTTTAATGACTATACACTCATCAAAAGGTCTTGAATTCCCAGTTGTATTCTTAGCTGGTATGGAAGAAAAAATATTCCCAATAGCAAGGGCAATTAGTTCTATGAATGATTCAGAAATAGAAGAAGAAAGAAGACTTTGTTATGTAGGAATAACAAGGGCAAAGGAAGAACTATTTTTAACTTTAACAAGAAAAAGAACTTTATATGGTAGAACAAACCCTTCAATTGCATCTAGATTTATAGAAGAACTACCAGAGGAATGTATAGAAAGATTAAATAAAGAGCAAAAAGAATTAACTTATTCTAAAGCAAATTATAATATGCTTGATAAGTATACTAAAAAATATATGAATAATATGAACAAGGTTCAGGTAGCCCAAAAAGCTAAAGCTACTATAAAAAGTAGTAATGCAGAAAGTAGTATAGATGATATAAAATTAGGTGCTAAAGTTCATCATCCTAAGTTTGGTCTTGGGACAGTTGTTGCCTTAAAAGGACCAGATGTTACTATAGCATTTGATAATCAAGGAATAAAAACTATAAATAAGGAATATACAACTTTAGATATAGTTAAATAGGAGGAGTATATGAAAAGAGAATTTGCTACAGATTTATTGGATTATATATATAACAGTCCCACGGCTTTTAATGCAGTAAAAACAAGTGAAGAGCTATTAATATCAAATGGATTTACTGAATTAAAAATGAATAAAAAATGGGACTTGCAAGTTGGTGGAAGGTATTATCTAACTAAAAATTCATCTGCTTTGATAGCATTTGTGATTAATTCAGATAATATAGAAAATGAGGGGTTTAGGATAATAGGTTCTCATAGCGATTCTCCTACTTTTAGAATAAAACCTAATCCAGAAATGTGTGCTGAAAATACATATTTAAAACTAAATACAGAAGGGTATGGAGGGTCTATATTAAGTACTTGGTATGATAGACCATTAGCTATAGCTGGTAGGGTAGTTATTAAAAGTGAAGATATATTACATCCAAAAGAGGAAATTATAAATATTAATAAACCTATTTGTATAATACCAAGTTTGGCTATACACATGAACAGAAGTGTAAATGATGGTTATAAATTTAATAAACAGAAAGACACATTACCTTTAGTAGGTCTAATAAATGAAACTATGGAAAAAGATGATTTCTTGTTAAATGAAATTAGTAAACACTTGAAGATAGGTAGAAAAGATATTCTTGATTTTGATTTATTCTTATATGAGTTTGAAAAAGGTTGTTTAATTGGTCCTAATGAAGAGTTTATATCAACAGGAAGATTAGATAATTTATCTATGGCTCATGCTAGTTTACATGGTATTCTAGACGCAAAAGGTGAAAAAGGGATAAATATATCAGTTATATTTGATAACGAAGAAGTAGGGAGCTCAACTAAACAAGGTGCTGATTCTAACATGTTACTAAACGTATTGGAACGCATTTGTCTATGCCTTGGAAAGAGTAGAGAAGAATTCTTTACATCATTATATTCCTCTTTTATGATATCAGCAGATTTAGCTCATGCAGTTCATCCTAATATTAATGAAAAACATGACCCAACAAATAGACCGGTACTAGGTGAAGGACCAGTTATAAAAATAAGTGCTAATCAATCTTATACAAGTGATTCATTCTCAGCTGGAGTATATAAAAATATATGTGAAAAAGCTGGTGTAAAATATCAACAATTTGTAAATAGATCTGATGAAAGAGGAGGTTCAACTATTGGACCAATTTCTTCTACACATATAGATATACCATCTGTTGATGTAGGGAGTCCAATACTTGCTATGCACTCAATTAGGGAACTGGGAACTGTAGAAGATCACTTTAATATTTATAAGACATTTGTCGAATTTTATCAAATATAATAGAAACAAAAAGAAGAATTTTGAAAATATAGTCGGAAATTGTGAATAACACTTGTGTAGTATGTTAATAACCTGTTGAAAAGTGGATAAGTATGTGGATAAATTGATGATAAATAATAAAGTTTTTTATACGTATAAACTAAAATCTTGAAATTTACAGTATTAAAATATAATCGATTAAATGTGGACAATGTGGATAAAAATGTTAAGATATCCACAAATTTATATGAATAAATAATAATTCAGTAGATTAATTGTAAAATAGATAAAGAATAAAGTAGTTATTTTTTTAAGACTTGGTATATAATAACATATGAAAATACATAAGAATAAAAAGAAAGAAGGTACAATTATGGAAAATAAAAATCCTATAGTAACTATAGAAATGGAAAATGGAAAAGAAATAAAAATAGAACTATATCCTCATATAGCTCCAAACACGGTAAATAACTTTATAAGCTTAATAGATAAAAATTATTATGACGGAATAATATTCCACAGAGTAATAAAAGGATTTATGATACAAGGTGGATGCCCACAAGGAACAGGAATGGGTGGACCTGGATACTCAATAAAAGGTGAATTCTCAAGTAATGGATTTACAAATAATTTAAAACATGAAAGAGGAGTAATATCTATGGCTAGAACTATGATGCCAAATAGTGCTGGTTCTCAATTCTTTATAATGCATAAAAACTCACCACATTTAGATGGACAATATGCAGGATTTGGTAGAGTTATAGAAGGAATAGATGTTGTTGATGAAATAGCCAATACTCCTGTAGATAGAGGGGATAGACCTAAATCTGATCAAAAAATAAAAACTATGACAGTAGAAAAATTTGGGGTAGATTATCCAGAAGTTGAAAAAATGTAGTAAATTGGTAAAATTTCTAATAAATACTATTTACAACTCATAAATCTTCATTTACAATAGTTTAAGTAAATCCTAAAAAACACAAACACAAAACACCAGGTAAATAAACCATTGTAACAAAGAAAAAAACGACATTTTATAAAGAGAGTATCAACAGTGCTTTCATAAAAAAATGACACAGATAAATCTGTGTCATTTTTTTATATATATTAATTATATATTTTTAACTGCATCTGTTAATTTAGGTACTAATTGTTTTTTTCTAGAAACTATGCCTTCAGCGAATACACCTTGGGCAGCATTTACATTGAAAGCTTGAGATATTACTTTATCTTCACCTTTGTATATTAAGTAAGAACCTTCTTTGATAATATCAGTTATAGCAAGAACAACCATATCAAATTCAGTTTCGTTTATGTAAGATAAGAAATCATCTTCTTTAGAAAGTATAGAATCTATATCTAAGGTCATAACTTGTCCTATACCAACTCTTTTTCCACTCATATTGAATTCTTTAAAGTCCATATTTACTATTTCTTCTATAGAGAATCCATCTAATGAAGTTCCAGCTTTAAACATTTCCATTCCATATGATTCATAATCAACTTTAGCAATTTCAGCTAACTCATAAACAGCTTTTTTATCAAGCTCAGTAGTTGTTGGAGATTTAAATATTAAAGTATCTGATAATATAGCAGATATTAATAAACCAGCTATTTCATAAGGTACTTCTATGTTATTTTCTTTAAATAAGTTGTAAATTATTGTACAAGTACATCCAACAGGCATTATTCTTACCGAAATAGGAATATCTGTAGAAAGATTACCTATTTTATGGTGATCAACTATTTCTACTATATTAGCTTCTTCTATACCATCAGCAGTTTGAGCTATTTCATTGTGGTCAACTAAAACAACATCTTGACCTTTTATTTTTGAAGGATCAAGTATTTCTGGTAATTCTACTTTGAAGTAATCTAAAACGAATTTAGCTTCCTTTCTAGGCTCTTCTAATGCATAAGCTTTTGCATCCATTCCTAATTTATTTTTTAAGTATGCTAATGAAATTGCTGAGCATACTGAATCTGTATCTGGACTTTTATGTCCGAAAACAAATAAACTCATTAAAAAACTCCTCTCTCATTTAACCATTATAGTAATTAAATTTTTATATTAATTAAAATTATATACTAAATAAAATAATATTTAATAGTATCTTGATACAAAATTAATTATATCAAAATGATTGTGAAAGTTACAGTAATATATTGATATTAGATAATTTTATTATTGTCTAATAGTTTTATTGCGATAACATAAAAATAAATTATTTAAATAATATATAATAATTGTA
>NZ_JAGHFM010000008.1 GCF_017888745.1 Terrisporobacter sp.
CCATTTCTTTTTTCAAAAAAATCATCTATGTAATTTGATATTTTCAATAAATCCAAGTTATCACCTACAATCTAATTTTTTGATTTTATAAAAAAGAGTAGTCAAGTATAATATACTTTGACTACTCCTTTATAACCTAGAAAGTTACATTTGCTTGTATTAAGTCAACTATAGCTTTTGCTCCAAGACCTATTACTAGACCTGCACTTCCTCCTATATACCACTTTTTAGCTTTTTGTAATCCATCTGCTCCACCTGTAGCTTGAAGATATGCTCCTATAAGTATTGCTCCTATTGTTACGAAAGGTAACAGTTTTTGACCTTCTCCTACTAAGTTTGAAAAAAATGTAATTAAATTATCTACCATGTTCTTTATCTCCTTTTTATTTTGATTTATTTAAAAAGTATTTAAATACTTTTTATTGCATAAAAAAAGTACCCTAAAGGCACTAACTAATTTTTCTATTATTTGAATTTTACTTTACTAACTTAACAAGTTCCTTAACTTTTTCACTAAATTCTTTTTTATTATCATTTATAAATTTCCTATATGATTCATTTAAGAAATCATCATAATCCTTGTCTAATACTTCTAAATATAACATCACATCTTCTTTTAATGCTTTATCAATTGCCATTTCACAACTCCTTTATATTTATTAAGTTTGTTCCCGGGGAACATTTTTATTAACTTAATTTTTATTATAATCAATAAACTTTTTCAATTTATTATTTTTGTTCCCGGGGAACATTTTTATTAACTTAATCTACTGTTCTATGTATTGATCTAAGGATTCAATCATTTCTAAAGCTAATAACACTACTAAACCTAGTATTGCTATTAATGATGCTATAATAATCCCAAAATCACAAGTTATCATCTTTAGTCCTCCCTTTAAATCCCAATACTACTTAACCCTATTTAAAAATAGATTTTTTATATACCTTCAAAATTCTAATGTTACTTAATGAACAATATAATAAGAGATGAAATTGCTATATATGGTGCAAATGCTTGTCTACTTTGCATTTTAAAACCTTTCAAAATGAAATTAATTATTGCTGCTATACTAGATAAAATCATTGATATAAAGAAATTAAATAATATATATATACTTCCTCCAGTAGCAATGATTGGAGCAATAACTATAAACATTTCAGTATCTCCCCAATTCCATACTTTTAATTTAGAAAATAAAACTGAAATTATTACTGTCAAAAAAAGACCTTCTATACTATCCCTTATATCAACATTTATTGAAATTAAATACATTAAAAATAAAAATGAGCTAATTCCAAAAAATACATTTATTATTGTATAAATGTATCTTGTTTTAAAATCTATATAGGCAGTTATAATTAGGTAAACTATTGTAATATAATAAAATGCAAATACTATACTAAGCTTATACTTATAAAAAAACATGCTTATAAATATAAAATAAACTAATAATATAAACTTTTTATCTCCCTTTTGTAAATTTAAATTTACATCTAAATCATTTTCACTTATAAACCATATTACTTTTTTAAATATAAAACTTGCTAATATAGTAAATGCTATTATTAATAAAAACACAATATTTTTTACACCCTTTCATTTTTTGTCTAATAGTTTCTATATAATTTAATTAATAACCATTGTTTTAAGATTATCTAAAATTGTTCCACTTACATCTAAGTTAAGAGTTATTTCAGCATATTTGCCATCACTTCTTGTTGCTCTAACTTTAAATTTATAAGGTTCTCTCAATTTATTACCTTCTTTATCCAAGGTTTCATCTATATCTAAACTAAGTATCTCACTATGTTTTGTATTAAGATATGCTTTTTCTTCTATATTAAGAGTGATTACACTTTTACCAAATTGACTTTGAAGTTCACTTGGAATAAATATCTGAATTTTATTTGGATAATATCTAGTATTTATATCAAAAGTGATTTTTCCTCCTTTTTGAGAAACACTAGGAATGACACTACCACTAACTTGAACATCTTTTAAACCAACATTTCCTTCATAAGTAATGTTTACATCCCAATAATCAGAAGTGTATTTTTTCTTCTCAACTTGTTTAGATAAAGTTCCACTATAATTTGCTGTTCCAGTATAATCTCTTATATAGTTTGGTAAAGATACATTTCCACCATAAAGTGTTTTATACTTATAAAGATCAATTTTTTTTCTGTATTTCAAATATACTCCTTTTCTGTATTTATTATAGTTACCTTGGCTAGATTTCCACCAATAAGAACCATTAATATATGCAAGATTTGGTCTTATTTCTGAAATACCACTAAGTTCATCAGCACTATAGACTTTATCTTCGTCCCACTCACACTCTATTAATTCCCAGTTATCTTTATCCGGTTGATTACCATAGTAGTCAGTAGGTCGTCTTGGAGCATTAGAAAATTTATAAGAATTACTCCAATACTTATCTTTATTGCTTGACATATAACCTAATGTTTCATTGTTTTGAGAATAATTATATCTGTTACCATATGATTCAGAGTATTTATATGATTCAGATGTTTGAGTAGATGTATCTCTAACTTTATTTAAGGTAACATTTACATTCTGATTACTTTTAGAATCATAATAATTGTATGAATAACTATTCGGTGAACTACCAGTTATCCAACCAGTTTCAGTTTCAATCCATTCAGTTCTATTAGTAACCCAATTATCAGTCCAAGACACATTTGTTCTTGGAATATTACCTTTATATCCATCTTCATCAATATAATAAGTTGAACTAAAGTTATTATCATCTTTAGTACCATATGTATTTACTGAATTTTTATTAAAGTTTTTATATTCAGTTACATAATACTTATTCTCAATTTTTTGTTTAGGTGTTATGGTTACTTTTGTAGCTTTTAATGTTCCTTGATAGTCACTATCACTATAGTTGTACTCACTATCATAGTTAAAAGGAATTTCATCTTTACCTACTACATATTCTATCTTTTCCCTCCATTCATGATTGGGTAAATTAACTTGACCTTTATATATTTCTACTTTTTTACCTAAACTTGTATTAGGTATAGCAAATGAAATACTAGAACAAATTAATGTACTTATCAAACCTAAAGTTATAACTCTTTTAAATTTCATAAGCAACCTCCTTTCTTTCTTTCTTTATTTATACATAAAAATAAATGTATAAATAAAGGTCGATAAGTAAACTCTTATCGACCTTTATTCATATATTTATTATTTAATTTGGGTTAATAACTATATCCATCATTTCTATTCCTAGAATAGCAACTGTATAAACTCCATTATTGTAATATACTTGTGCTTTCCAGTATCTATAATTTCCTCTCTTTACTTTTGGTTCTATTTCGCTTTTATCCTTTACAGTAAAAACTTGTACTGATTTACTTGCAACTTCTGATAATTCAAGTTCGCCATTTTCTTCCCATTGATAACCTTCTAACATACTTGATACTTGACTTGTACTTTTGCTACCAGTTACTAAATCTTTTAATAATTGGTCAAAGTAAGATGTTTTAGTTCCAGTATATCTATTTCGTATGATAGAATTCACATAGTTAGTCATTTCAGCATTGTAACCATTTGCTATATTTGGTTTGTTGTCATTATTATTGTTGTTATTATCATTTGGTTTATTAGTGTTACTTGAGTTATTGTTTCCATTTGGTTTACTAGTGTTGCTTGAGTTATTGTTTCCATTTGGTTTATTAGTGTTGCTTGAGTTATTATTTCCATTTGGTTTATTAGTGTTGCTTGAGTTATTATTTCCATTTGGTTTACTAGTATTGCTTGAGTTATTGTTTCCATTTGGTTTACTAGTATTGCTTGAACTATTATTGCTATTTGGTTTACTAGTATTATTTGAGTTTTCCTTAGAATCATCAGTTGAATTGCTATTTGAATCTTCTTCTAAGTTTTCTAAATCAGCATTTTCTTCTAAATCA
>NZ_JAGHFM010000072.1 GCF_017888745.1 Terrisporobacter sp.
AAATGAGTTCATAAGTAAACAAAGAGAAGAGGCAGCTGCATTAGCTAAGAATGAGCAATTAAGAGCAAATCTTCTTCGTTGTATATCTCATGATTTACGAACTCCTCTTACTAGCATTTATGGTAATGCATCTATATTATTAAATAAAGAAAATAAAATTTCTAAAGAAAATAAAGAACAGCTTTATTTAGATATATATGAAGATTCTTTATGGCTAATAAATCTTGTGGAAAATTTATTAGCTGCCACAAAAATTGAAGATGGAAGCATGAATATAAAGTTAGAAGGCGAATTTGTAGAAGAAGTTATAAATGAAGCACTGCGTCATATTAAAAGAAAAAATATTAATCATACAATTGAAATAACACAAGATGAGGACTATATTCTGGCTAAAATGGATGCTAGATTAATTATTCAGGTCATCATAAATATTGTAGATAATGCTATTAAGTATACACCTGAAAATTCTCATATTCATATTCATACGAAAAAAGTAAATAATATGGTTATGGTAGAAATTAGTGATAATGGCAATGGATTGTCAGATGAAGAAAAAGAGAAGATATTTGAAATGTTTTATACTTCAAATAACTCTATTGTTGATAGTAAACGTAGTTTAGGGCTTGGATTAGCTCTTTGTAAATCTATTATCACTGCACATGGAGGAGAAATAGGTGTAGTAGATAACATACCACATGGAACAAAGTTCTATTTTACTTTAAAATCTCAGGAGGTAAATTTGCATGAATAAGCCATTAATATTAGTAGTAGAAGATGACAATGCTATAAAAAATTTAATCACCACAACACTAGAAGCTCATAGTTATAAATATCGTGTTTCTCAAACAGGAAATGCAGCAATATTAGAAGTCATATCTAATAAACCTGATGTGATTTTTCTTGATTTGGGATTACCTGATATTGATGGTATAGAGATTATCAATAAAATTAGATCGTGGTCAAATGTACCAATAATTGTTATTAGTGCAAGATCTGAAGATAAGGATAAAATAGAAGCATTGGATGCAGGAGCAGATGATTATTTAACAAAACCTTTCTCAGTAGATGAGTTGCTTGCAAGACTTAGAGTTACTTTGCGTAGATTAAATAACATTAAGTTAAATGTAGATGATGAAAATTCAATATTTAAAAATGGCGATTTAAAAATTGATTATATGTCTGGATGTGTTTATCTTCATGAAGAAGAAATACATTTGACACCTATAGAGTATAAGCTTATTTGTATACTTTCTAAAAATATAGGGAAAGTATTAACACATAAATTTATAACTAAGGAAATTTGGGGGAGTTCATTGGAGAGTGATGTTTCTTCTTTACGTGTATATATGGCTATCCTTAGGAAAAAAATTGAATCAGATACCTCAAATCCTAAATATATACAAACTCATGTAGGAGTTGGGTATAGAATGATGAAGATATAAAAACTTTTATAGTTATCTGAGAATATATATAAATTTATCAAATAATAATATGTTAATAAAAAACAATAGGTTATAAAGGAGAAAGCCTATTGTTTTTTATTATTTACATAAAATTTTTTATTACTAATATTAAATTTACTAGTATTTTATTTATTATAAGACTGAATCTAAGTATTCATCGCCTTGTATATAATATAAACTATAGAAATATCCTTTTTGAGATAATAGATACTCAAAACTTCCTTTTTCAACTATAGATCCATTTTTCATAACAATTATCTCATCGTATTTATTTAGTATATTTTTTATAAGTTTATGAGTAACTGTAATTAAAGTTAAACCTTTTAAGTTTAATAATGAATTTTCTAAATTATAAGCAGTTTCATTATCTAAAGCAGAAGTAGACTCATCAAGTATTAAAATCTGTGTGTTGTTAATTAACGCTCTAGCAATTGCAATTCTTTGCTTTTCTCCACCAGATAATTTATTTCCATTCTCCCCAACTAAGGAGTCTATTCCATTAGGTAAATTATTTATAAGTTTAGATAGACCAGCTCTTTCACATGATTTTAATACATCATCATCGTCATGGTTAGAATAAAGTCTTATATTTTCCTTTATACTATCGTCAAACATAAATACATTTTGTTGTATCATAGATATATTTTTATATAAATCAGAGCTATATATAGATTTTAAGTCATTATTATCTATTAAAATACTTCCACTGTAATTATTATAATACCTCATAAGAAGCTTAATTAATGTACTTTTACCGGAGCCACTTTCTCCAACGATTGCATATTTTTTACTTTTTTCAAGAGTTAAATTTATATTATTCAATGCCTTTTTTTCTTTATTATAAGAAAAGTCTAGATTATTTATAATAATATTATTCTTAAAATTATCAAGAGAGATATTTTCCAAATCATCAGAAGAACTAGCTAAAATATCCTCAATTTTATTTGCTATAAGAGTAACAGATCTAACTTGATTTATTAAAGAAATACTCATTTTTACTGGTCCAACTATATGAGTACTTAATTGAATTATTATAATTGCAGTTCCTACAGAAATATTTTCTTTGTACATTAAATAGCAACCAAGAAGTAATACCCCAAGATATATAGTAACACTAAAAGATGAAGAAAAACCTCTTATAACTGACTCTAAAATAGAATATTCTTTCTTTGAAGTTTCTACATTAGTAGATGCAGTATTAAATATTTCTTTTATTTTATTACTTATATTAAATCCTTTTATAACTTCAAATCCAGAAAATAAATCTTTAGTAATTGACGTTATTTGTTCTAGATTTTGAGAGTAATTATTTTTTTGAACAACTAACTTTTTTGATAAAGAATTCGGAATTACGAATCCTAATACACCAAATATAGCTATGAAAATTACTATTGTAGGACTAATAGAAAATAGGACAACTAAAGATATGGCAAAAGAAATTATACAAGATATAATTTGAAATAGATTATTAAAAAAACTATCTTCAATTATTTTTATATCGTTATATAAGATAGAAATATATTTACCGCTATTATCTAATGAAAAATCTTTTATGTCCTTATTTATAATTTTTGAAAAAATATCAGTTCTTAAATAATTTACAGTATTTTTTATATAAGAAGACATAACTAGTCCATCTAAGTATTCTGTTAAGAACATAATTATAATAAGAGAAATACTTGCGATTGTAATTATTAAAAATTTATCTTTTTCACCATTTGCAAAGATATCTACTATAAATCCCATTAAAAAATCAAAGCATAAAGATGCCAAAGCAACTAATGATATTGTGATTACCCTAAGTATAAATTGAAACTTATATTTTAAGGTATACTGCCATAATGTTTTCATGTTACCTCCTTTATTGTAATTATTTTATTTATAAAAATATATCAAAAATATTATTATACCATGATTGTATATGAAGACTGTAAAATATTCACTTCAATAAATTGTGAAATGTAAAATTAATAAATTTACAAACATCATAATTTATTGAAGCTATAAATAATATAAATTATAATTAAATTATATAAGAAGGATTTTATAAAAGGGGGAATAGAATATTGAATTTAAATAATAACATTGAGTTGATTCAATCTCAAAAGCTAGTTATGACAGCTCAATTAAAGCAATCCCTGTCGATATTAAATATGAGTAGCCTTGAATTAGAAGAAGAAATTAGAAAAGAATCACAAGAAAATCCACTTTTAGAAGTTGAGAATAATGGTGATATACATTGGGAAGAATATTTTAAAAAATTTGAAAATAGAAGCTATAGTAATATAAATTATGATTCTGATAAAGAATTATCTTTAGAAAATTTAGTTAAAAATGAATGTAGTTTATACGATTATATAAAGATGCAATTAGGGTTATATAACTTAGAAACTGAAGAAATAAAAATATGTGAATATATAGTAGACTGTTTAGATAAAGATGGATATCTTGATATTGATGAAAAATATATAATAAAAGAATTAGATATAAATCATGATTTATTTTTAAAGTGTTTGAATAAAATTCAAAGGCTAGAACCTAATGGCATAGGTGCTAGAAATTTATCGGAATGTTTATTAATTCAAATAAAAAATAAAGATATAAAAGATGTTATATTAGAATCTATTATAAAAGAAGACTTAGATGACATAGGAAAAAATAAGATTAAACAGATAAGTAAAAAATATAATTTAAGTATGGAAGAATGTTTAAAATATATTGATATAATAAGGAGTTTAGAGCCTAATCCAGGAAGATTTTTTTCAAATGAAAAATCAATTTACATACAGCCAGACGTTATAGTACGAAAAATTAATAATGAATTTATAGTATATATGAATGAAGTAGAAAATTTTAATTTATCAATAAATAACTATTATAAAAGTATATTAATAAATCCTTCATCAGATAAAAATACTAAAGAATTTATAAAAAATAAACTAAATTATGCTGCGAGTCTTATAAAAAATATAGAAACAAGAAAGAGTACCATATTAAAAATTGCAGAAGTTATTTTAAAAGAACAAGAAGAATTTTTTTTAAAAGGACCTAAATACATAAAGCCAATGAAGTTAAAAGATATTGCAAGTGAACTTGGTTATCATGAATCTACAATAAGTAGAGGAGTTAATAGTAAGTATATGCTGACACCATTTGGATTATTTGAGTTTAAATATTTTTTTACTACATCAATTCAAAGTGAAAGTGAAGAAGAAATGTCAAGTAGAAAAATTAAAAACTTAATAAAGGATATTATTAATGAAGAAAATAAATTAAAACCATTAAGTGATGATAATATATGCAAAGAGTTAAAAAATAAAGGAGTAATACTTGCCAGGAGAACGATTGCTAAATATAGAGAAGAGATGGGAATACCGTCTTCTTCAAAGAGAAAACAGTTTGTAGTTAAATAATAATATTTATATAGTACTAGGATATTTTATAATATCCTAGTTTTTGATCATTTATCCATCAACATGTTGACCTATCTGTTCGTTTTGATATCTCTTATTTTCGGAACGTTTTATTCATATTTCTTTATTTTTTACTTTTATTTGAAATATTTAAATATTTTAGAAAGTTTACAACAAAATTATACTAACTATTAAAATATTTCGTTATTTTGTTGTAGCAAATTCCTCTTGAAGATATTCATTACTACTTTCATATTCATCACCACTATCCTGACTTTCATCATACATGATACTTATTATTTTTCCACTTA
>NZ_JAGHFM010000073.1 GCF_017888745.1 Terrisporobacter sp.
ATATATTTAGTGTAGTCATTACTAATGTCACTGATAAAGACATTATGGTGCTATCTCTCATGCTCATATTATTAGGATAGTATCCTGTAATACAAAATGTAACTACACTTAATAAAACAGGCACTATCCAATTACGATTTCTATTTAATTGTTGTCTTGAAATTTCCTTAATACTTCTTCTATCTATCATAGTATTATCCTCCTACTATAATAGTTTTTCTATAAATACTTTAAATATTCTTCGTACCCTTCTTCTTTCATTTTATCTTTAGATATAAATTTAAGCGCTGCCGAATTTATACAAAATCTAAGTCCACCTAATTCTTCCGGTCCATCATCAAATACATGACCTAAGTGAGATCCACTTTTTCCACCTACTACTTCTACCCTAGTCATATTATGAGAATAATCTTCTTTAAAACCTAATACACCTTTTTCAGCTGGCTTAGCAAAACTTGGCCATCCACATCCAGAATCAAATTTATCCTTTGAAGTAAATAAAACTTCACCACTTACTATATCAACATAAATCCCTTCTTCAAAATTATTATAATATTCATTTCTAAAAGGTGGCTCAGTCTTTGAATTTTGAGTTACTTCATATTGCATAGGTGTAAGGTTTTTCTTAGCCCACATCTTGTTAATATGTTTAGCTCTTCCAGAACCACGGAAATATCTGTCATAGTGAACAGGATTCTTTTTATAGTAATATTGATGATATTCCTCTGCTTCATAAAAAGGTGCTGCTTTTAAAATTTCAGTAACTATAGGTTTATCATAAAGTCCACTTTTATCTAACTCTTCTTTGGATTTTTCTGCCTCTATTCTTTGCCCTTCATCATGATAAAAAATTACAGTCTTATAGTGATGACCTAAATCTGCAAATTGACCTCCCACTTGAGTTGGATCAATAACACTCCAATATATATCTAACAGTTCTTTGTAGCTTATAACTTCATCATCAAAGGTAATTTGTATAGCTTCAATATGTCCTGTTAAATCAGTACATACTTCTTCATATGTAGGATTTTCTGTATAACCACCTGTATATCCAGATATTACAGATTCCACCCCTTCATATTCATCAAAAGGCTTAACCATACACCAAAAACATCCTCCAGCAAATGTAGCTAATTTTTTCATATATAAGCACTCCTTAATTTTAAAATTCTAAGTTTATTACTTGTTTATTATTATAATTATTTTATTCCCTAAAAAACTTAAAATAATCTAATAGTTAATTTAATAAAAAATTCGCTTCGATTAAGCCACTGCGTGGGCGCTCCACTTCATGCGGCCAACGGCTTCGCCCGTTGCTCAAAATTTATTTTTTACAACTTCTCAAACATATTAATAATGCTTTAACCTAGGATTTTTACATAATTGCAAACTCAATATAATTTCCTTGTATGTAAAAAAATAGACGAACTCTTAAGAGCTCGTCTATCTTATGAAAACTTTTATTTAATATAATATATTATTTTTTAAATTTATAAAATATTATTTTATGTACAAGGTTTAAAATATCCTATAAGTTTTTATTATACTGTTTCTACTTTTATTAAGTTAGTAGTTCCTTTTACACCAACTGGTACACCAGCAGTTATAACTACTAAATCTTCTTTGTTTATATATTCAGCTTCTTGTGCTGATTTTATAGCATTTCCTATAACTTCATCAGTATTTCCAGCATTTGAAGTTAATAATGGTAAAACTCCCCAAGTTAATGATAACTGTCTCATAACTCTTTCATTATCAGTTGTAGCTACTATTGGACAGTCTGGTCTAAATTTAGATACCATTCTTGCAGTGTGACCTGAAGAAGTTGAACTTATTATAGATTTTGCATTTAAGTCCATAGCTGTTGTACAAGTTGCATAACTTATAGCATCTGTTACATTCTTAGCTTTATTAGCCTTGTTTCTTAGTGCTTTATTATAATCTACAGTTTCTTCTGTTCTTTTTGCTATTGAAGCCATTGTTTTTACAGCTTCTACTGGATATTTACCTGCAGCAGTTTCTCCAGATAACATTATTGCATCTGTCCCATCATATATTGCATTTGCAACGTCAGTTACTTCTGCTCTTGTTGGTCTTGGATTTCTTATCATAGAATCAAGCATTTGAGTAGCTGTTATAACTGGTTTACCAGCTTCATTACATTTTTTTATCATTAATTTTTGAACAACTGGTATATCTTCTGTTGGTATTTCAACACCTAAGTCTCCTCTTGCTACCATTATACCATCAGATACAGCTATTATTTCATCTAAATTATCTACACCTTCTTGGTTTTCTATTTTAGATATTATTTTTATTTCATTAGCATTGTTTTCTTCTAATATTTCTCTTATAGCTAATACGTCAGATACTTTTCTTACGAATGACGCAGCTATAAAATCTATTCCTTGACTAATACCAAATTCGATATCACTTCTATCTTTTTCTGTTATAGCTGGTAAATTTACCTTAACTCCCGGAACATTTACCCCTTTATGATTTTTAACTATTCCTGAGTTTTCAACTATACAAACTATGTCGTCACCATTTACCTCTTTAACAGTAAGACCTACTAAACCATCATCTATTAATATAGTATTCCCTGGCTTAACATCGTCTGCTAACCCTTTATAGCTTACAGTACACATTTCTTTATTACCCATAACATCTTTCATTGTTATTGTGAAAGTTTGTCCTTCTTCTAAAAGAACCTCTGGTAATTCAAATTGTCCTGTTCTTATTTCTG
Source organism: Terrisporobacter sp. (assembly GCF_017888745.1). Taxonomy (GTDB): domain Bacteria; phylum Bacillota; class Clostridia; order Peptostreptococcales; family Peptostreptococcaceae; genus Terrisporobacter. The sequence goes on from NZ_JAGHFM010000073.1 coordinate 2,747, forward strand.
GGCCTTTAGTATCTAAAAGTATAGCTGTAGGTTGTCCTAATTCTTCTCTTACTTTTTTAACTAAGTCCATTCTACCTTTATGCTCTTCATGAGAACCATGTGAGAAGTTCATTCTGCACACGTTTAATCCATTCTTAATAAGCTCTCTTAATACTTCTTCACTTTCACTAGCTGGTCCTAAAGTACAAACGATTTTCGTTCTTTTTATATTATTTATCATTATTACTTCTCCCTTATGCATTTATTACACACTTTTTAATTATTTTAGTGTATAATAAATAGTGTTGTTTATTTTATTATGATACATTAAAATTTACTTCAATTAATAAAATTCCTTATATTGGCGTATAGGAATTTTATTATTAAAAAATCCTAGTCAGTAGCTTAAAAATACTACGAATGACTAGGATTTTTTTTATACTACAATTGTTAAGTAATACATTATTAATAATTACAAACTATTTTTTTAAGTTGTAGAAAGATTTTAATCCACAGTATCTAGCTTGTTCTCCAACCATTTCTTCTATTCTTAATAATTGGTTGTATTTAGCAACTCTATCAGTTCTTGATGGAGCACCAGTTTTTATTTGTCCTGCATTTACAGCTACAGCTAAGTCAGCTATAGTAGTATCTTCAGTTTCTCCTGATCTATGAGATATTACTGCAGTATATCCAGCTCTTTTAGCCATTTCTATAGCATCTAAAGTTTCAGTTATAGTTCCTATTTGGTTAACTTTTATTAATATAGAGTTAGCAACACATGCTTCTATACCTCTTTCAAGTCTTTCAGTGTTAGTAACGAATAAATCGTCTCCAACTAATTGGATTTTGTTTCCTAATCTTTCAGTAAGAACTTTCCATCCATCCCAATCTTCTTCATCAAGACCATCTTCTATAGTTATTATTGGGAAATTAGCTGCCCAATCTTCATATAATTCAACCATTTGTTCAGCTGTTAATTCTTTTCCTTCTCCAGCTAAAACATATTTTTTAGTTTCTTTGTTGTACATTTCTGTAGCAGCAACGTCTAATCCTAACATAACGTCTTTTCCTGGCTCATATCCAGCTTTAGCTATAGCATCAACTATTAATTCTAATGCTTCTCTGTTTGATCCTAAGTTTGGAGCGAATCCACCTTCATCACCTACACCACAAGCTAATCCTCTTTCTCCAAGAACTTTCTTTAATGAGTGGAATACTTCTGCACCCATTCTTAAACCTTCTTTGAATGAAGGAGCACCAACTGGTAATATCATGAACTCTTGAACGTCAACGTTGTTATCAGCATGCTCTCCACCATTTAATATGTTCATCATTGGAACTGGTAATTGTTTAGCATTTACTCCACCTATGTATTGGAATAATGGTAATCCTAATTCTTCAGCAGATGCTCTAGCAACAGCCATAGAAACACCTAATATAGCATTAGCTCCTAATTTACCTTTGTTGTGAGTTCCATCTAATTCTATTAATAATGCATCTATAGCAGGTTGGTCAGTTGATTCCATACCTTCTAATTCTTCAGCTATTATGTTGTTTACATTATCAACAGCTGTTTGAGTTCCTTTTCCTAAGTATCTTCCTTTGTCACCATCTCTTAATTCAACAGCTTCGAAAGCTCCTGTAGATGCTCCAGATGGAACTATAGCTCTACCTTCTGCTCCTGATTCTAATACTACTTCAACCTCTACAGTTGGGTTTCCTCTTGAGTCTAATACTTCTCTTGCATATACTGATTCTATTACTGACATTGTATTTCTCCCTTCAATTGTTATTAATTTATGTACTAATTTAAAAATTTTAAATTTAAAATAAGTAATATTTAAACTTATTATACTTATTGATGGGTAAGTTCATAAATTTATTTATTATTATCTTAAATTATTATAAATATAATTTTATCCTAAATTAGTAACCTTTTTATAATTTTCATCTTAATTTTGTTAATAAATTAAGTTAATTTATTATATATTTATAAACTTTCATCTAACTTATTTTGATTAAATAAAAATTTATTTACTTATTAATGAATGACCAGTCATTTCTTCTGGTTTATCTAAATGCATCATATCTAATAAAGTTGGAGCTATATCTGATAATCTACCACCTTCTAATAATTTTGCATTTTTAAATTCTTCTCCTGTTACTATAAATGGTACAGGATTTATTGAGTGTGCTGTTATAACCTTCTTAGTTTCTAAGTCAAACATTGATTCAGCATTTCCATGGTCTGCAGTTATTATTGCACTACCACCTACTGAGTTTAATTTATCTACTAATCTGCCAACACATTCGTCAACAGCTTCAACAGCTTTTGATGCTGCTTCCATAACACCTGTATGACCAACCATATCAGGATTTGCGAAGTTAACAACTATTAAGTCATATTTATCTTCATCTATTTTATCAATTACTTTTTCAACTAATTCTGGTGCAGACATTTCTGGCTGTAAGTCATAAGTTGCAACCTTTGGAGAAGGTATTAATAATCTATCTTCACCTTCGTTTGGTTCTTCTACACCACCGTTGAAGAAGAATGTAACGTGAGCATATTTTTCTGTTTCAGCAGCTCTTAATTGAGTTTTTCCATTCTTAGCTAAGTATTCACCAAGAGTGTTTGTTAATGATGCTGGACAGAATGCTATTTTTACATTAGATATAGTTATATCGTATTCAGTTAAACATACGAAGAATGTATTTACTTGTTGTTTTTCAAATCCAGTAAAGTCTTCACAAACTATTGCTCTAGTTATTTCTCTAGCTCTATCTGGTCTAAAGTTAAAGAATATAACTGAGTCTCCTTCTGATATTTTACCAACAGGTGCATTATCTTTTGTGATAACTGTTGGTAAGACAAACTCATCATTACTTCCTTTTTGATAAGAGCTTTCTACAGCTTCACTAGCAGAAGAAGCAGTCTCACCTTCTCCTTCAACCATAGCCTTATAAGCTTTTTCTACTCTTTCCCATCTCTTATCCCTGTCCATTGCATAATATCTACCGCTTACTGAAGCAAATTCACCACATCCTATGTTAGCCATATATTCTTCTACATCTTTAACATAGTCTATAGCACTTTGTGGATCTGTATCTCTACCATCAGTAAATGCATGAACATAAACTTTTTCAACACCTTGTTCTTTAGCCATTTTGATTAAAGCTTTAAGGTGATCTATATGTGAATGTACTCCACCATCAGATAATAATCCCATGATATGAAGTGCATTTGATTTAGCATTATCCATAGCTTGACTTAAAACTTCATTCGTAAAGAAGTCTCCATCTTCTATTGATTTTGTTATTCTAGTTAAATCTTGATAAACTATTCTTCCTGCACCTATATTAGTATGACCAACCTCAGAGTTACCCATTTGACCATTTGGAAGTCCAACATCAAGACCACTAGCATTTATTAATGTATTTGGATATTCTTTAACTATTTTATCTAGGTTTGGAGTTTTAGCAAGAGCTATTGCATTAGCACTTTCCTCTGCTGAATATCCAAAACCATCCATTATTATTAAAGCTACTGGTTTTTTCATTAAATTATTTCACTCCTTGATAATTTACAAGTGCTATGTAATCAGCTGGTTGTAAAGAAGCTCCACCAACTAATGCACCATCTATATCGCTTTGCCCCATTATTTCTACAACATTTCCTGGCTTAACACTTCCGCCATATTGTATTCTAACATCATTAGCTAATTCTCCATATACAGAAGCAACTACTTCTCTTATGTAAGCTATAACATCGTTAGCTTGTTCTGCTGTAGCAGTTTTTCCTGTTCCTATAGCCCAAATTGGTTCATAAGCTATAACAACTTTTTTAAGGTCTTCTGATTTAACATCTTTTAAACCTGCTATTATTTGTTGTTTAACAACGTCTTTAGTTTTGTCAGTTTCTCTTTCTTCTAATGTCTCCCCACAGCAAAGTATTGGATCTATTCCAACTTCTAAAGCTTTTAATACTTTTTTATTTACAGTTTCATCAGTTTCATTGAAATATTCTCTTCTTTCTGAATGTCCGATTACTACATAGTCTATATCTAATTCTTTAAGCATTAAAGGTGATATTTCTCCTGTAAATGCTCCATTTTCTTCGAAATGCATATTTTGAGCACCAATTTTTACATTAGTACCTTTAGTAGCTTCTTTTAAATCTTTTAATAAAGTAAATGGTGCACATATTACAGCATCTACTGTTTCATCATTTAAATTTCCTTTTATTTCATTAACAAACTCTACTGCTTCTTTTATTGTTTTATGCATTTTCCAGTTTCCTGCAATAATAGGTTTTCTCATTTTTATTCCTCCCTGTGTGAGCTTTTATTTATTTAAATTACTTATTATCTAAAGCAACTATTCCTGGTAATTCTTTACCTTCTAAGAACTCTAATGAAGCCCCTCCACCAGTTGATACGTGAGTCATTTTATCTCCAAATCCTAATTGGTTAACAGCAGCAGCACTATCTCCACCACCAATTACAGTAGTTGCATCTTCTAAATTAGCCATAGCTTTTGCTATTGCTAAAGTTCCTTTTGCGAAAGCTTCAAATTCGAATACACCCATTGGTCCATTCCATACTATTGTTTTAGAGTTGTTTACAACATCTACAAATTTAGCTTCAGATTTAGGTCCTATATCAAGTCCCATGTGACCTGCAGGTATATTTTGATCTTCTGTTACAACAACTTCTGCATCAGCAGCAAATTTAGCAGCTGCTCTTGAATCAACTGGTAATAAGAAGTTTACACCTTTTTCTTTAGCTTTTTCTAACATTTCTTTTGCATAATCTATTTTATCTTCTTCACATAAAGAAGTTCCTATTTCATATCCTTGAGCTTTTAAGAATGTATAAGCCATTCCTCCACCAATTATTATGTTATCAACTTTATCTAATAATTGGTTTATAACTGCTATTTTATCAGATACTTTTGATCCTCCAAGTATAGCTGTGAAAGGTCTTACTGGATTAGCTACTGCCTCACCTAAGAATTTTAATTCTTTTTGGATTAAGTACCCACAAGCTCTTTCTTCTAAAAATTCTCCAGCTCCTACAGTTGAGCAGTGAGCTCTATGAGCAGTACCAAAAGCATCATTTACAAATATATCTGCTAATGAAGCTAATTCTTTAGAGAAGTTTTCTTCATTTTTAGTTTCTTCTTTTCTATATCTAGTATTTTGAAGTAATACTACATCTCCGTTTTGCATTTTTTCTACAGCAGCTCTTGCATTTTCTCCAACAACATTATCATCTGCAGCAAATACAACTTCTTGGTTTAACATTTCAGATAATCTTTTAGCTACTGGCTCTAAAGATAATTCTGGCTTAGCTTCACCTTTTGGTTTACCCATATGTGAGCAAAGTATTACCTTAGCTCCATTTTCTATTAAATATTTTATAGTAGGTAATGCACCATTTAATCTGTTCTCATCAGTTATTTTCCCATCTTGTAATGGAACGTTAAAGTCGCATCTTACTAATACTTTTTTCCCGTTAACATTTATGTTTTCGATTGTTTTTTTGTTTAGCATAGACATAGTACAATCTCCTTTCAGTCAAATTATTCCAATTTTATTATACTCTTTTCATGAATATATTTTAATACTTTTTTATTATTAAAAAAGTCCGGAGCCCGTAGTATAAAACTACAAACCCGGACTTTATATCAAACTATTTAGCTAATTTAGCGAAGTATCCTAAAGTTCTTATTAATTGAGAAGTGTAAGACATTTCATTGTCATACCAAGAAACAACTTTAACTAATTGTTTTCCATCAACTTCCATAACTCTTGTTTGAGTTGCATCAAATAATGAACCGTAGCTTATTCCTATTATGTCAGAAGATACTAAGTATTCTTCAGTGTATCCGAATGATTCGTTTGAAGCAGCTTTCATAGCAGCATTTACTTCTTCAACTGTTACATTTTCTTTTAATGTACAAACTAATTCAGTTAATGAACCAGTTACAACTGGAACTCTTTGAGCAGCTCCATCTAATTTACCTTTTAATTCAGGTATAACTAAACCTATAGCTTTTGCAGCTCCTGTAGTGTTAGGAACTATATTTCCTGCTGCAGCTCTAGCTCTTCTTAAGTCCCCTTTTGGATGAGGGCCATCTAAAGTATTTTGGTCATTTGTATATGCATGTATAGTAGTCATAAGACCTTTTTCTATACCAAATTTGTCATTTAATGTTTTAGCCATTGGTGCTAAACAGTTAGTTGTACAAGAAGCTCCTGATATAACTGTTTCAGATCCGTCTAATGTATCTTCATTTACGTTAAATACTATTGTTTTAACATCTCCAGTTGCTGGTGCAGATACAACAACTTTTTTAGCTCCTGCTTCTAAGTGAAGACCAGCTTTTTCTTGAGAAGTGAAGAATCCAGTACATTCTAATACTATATCTACTCCTAATTCTGCCCATGGTAAGTCTGCTGGGTTTCTTTCAGCTGTAACTTTTATTTTGTGTCCATTTACTACGAAAGCTCCCTCTTCAACAACTATTTCACCGTTGAATCTACCTTGAGCTGAATCGTATTTAAATAAATGAGCTAATGTTTTAGCATCAGTTAAGTCATTGATTGCTACTACTTCAAACTCTTCAGTTTGTTCCATTAATTTTCTTAATGCTAATCTACCTATTCTACCAAATCCATTGATTGCTACTTTAACCATCTTTGATATACCTCCTATATGGCTTAATTTGATTTTATTTGTACTAGTTAAGCTAGTTAACTGCAATGAGTTCAAGAATACGTTTTGCACTCTCTTCATCTGTTACAAGTGCTATATTCTTGTTTACTTTGGAAATTGCAATAAAAGCTTCTGCTTTTTTTCTCCCCGCAAATACAGCAATGGTTTCTCTTTTTCTTTTAAAGGTTTCCATATCTACTCCCACTGTATTTAACTTATGTACAATTTCCCCTTTTTTATTAAAGAAATGTCCAAATGCTTCACCAACAGCTTCTTTGTCCATTATCTCTTTTGCTTTTTCATCTGATAATTTTCTTCTTTTTACCATCTCGTCAGCTCTACCAATTCCAAATACTAATATATCTGCGTTTTGTATTAACTCTAATGTATTTTTTATTTGTGGCTCTTGAGTAAGAGTTTTTATTGACTCTTCTCCTAACTCGTCTGGTATGTTTAATAATTTATAATTAGAATGAATATTCTTACTAACTTCTGCTACTACGTTGTTTGATTGTGTCTCAATATCAATACCAACACTTCCTCTTGCTGGAACTACCATCGTAGAGCTATATTTTTTATCACACTTTATTGCTTTTGCAAATTCAAGCATAGTGCTTCCACCAGCAATTGAAACTATATCATTTTCCTTAAGTACACTTAAAAAATACTTTGAGGCTTGTTTTCCAACATCTTTTAGCAAACTATTATTTTTTTCATAACTACCTGGTATTAATATAACATTCTTTATACCTAAAGTTTTTTTAACTTCTTCTTGAAGGGCTTTCAATCCAATTACATCATTCATAGCTTCTCTTAGCTGTTGTAATAAATCTCTTCCTTCATCAGTTATAGTCATTCCTTTTAAGTTTACATCTATAAGACCTTGTTGCTTTAAAAGTTCTGTTTCAGATCTTATTACTCTTTCTCCATTTTGTAAAGATGTAGCTAGTGCTCTTCTTCCTATTGGACCACTTAAAGATATCTCTCTTAAAATCAAATATCTTTTTGTCATACTTTCAACAACTTCAGGAACTAACTTTTGCTGAATTTTTAATAAATTTTTCATGATAATATCCTCTTGATTAAAAATCTAATAGGACACTTTTTGTCCCTTATATTAATTTTATGTCCCACAAGATAATTTTATTTTACTCTACTGAAAACCATTTTTCAAGTAGTTTTTTTGTAAATTATACGTTAATTTTTTAACCTTAGTGAAATACACAGTCTGAACTATTCAATTTATTTTTTCCCCATTTTATATAAAAAATTCACTTCGCTCATGTCGCCAACGAGATGCCTTCATTAACACTTCAGGCAACTCCGTTGTTTAAATTTATAAGTTAGGATTATAAATTATCAACAATTTAGATAATTTATAATCTCTTAAAATATAAAAAAACAGAGATCCATACTACAAATTATTTGTAGTAAGAATCTCTGTTATCCACATTTTATATTAAGATTACATATTATCTAATATTTCTCTTAATTCTTCTTCTGTATAGTGGTAATTACTATTGCAGAAGTGACAGCTTATTTCAGCTTGTTTATCTTCTTCTATTATTTCTGTTAAGGTCTTTTTCCCTAGAGATATTAAAACTTTTTGTATTCTATCTTTAGAGCAATTGCAATCAAATTTAACTTCACATATATCTAATATTTTAGGATCTAAACCGTCTAATACTATGTTTAACATATCGTCTGGAGTCATTCCTTCACTTAGCATTGTAGTTACTGATTTTAATTTAGATACATTTTTTTCTAATGTTGATATAGTTTCTTCTGTAGCATCAGGCATTAACTGAACTATTATACCTCCTGCTTGTTCTACTTCAGTTTCTTTAGTAAGAACTCCTAAAGATACTACTGATGGAGTTTGCTCTGATAAAGCAAAATAATGAGTAAAATCTTCTGCTATTTCCCCACTTACTAATGGATATGATCCTATATAAGGCTCTCTAAGTCCTAAGTCTTTAATTACTTTTACATATCCATCTTTACCAACAGCTCCTGCAACATTTAACTTTCCATTTGGATAGTTTGGCACTTCTATACCGTTTAAATCAGGATATTGAACATATCCTTTTACATTTCCTTTTGAGTCAGCAGTTGTAAGTATAGTACCTATTGGTCCTCCACCTTTTATGATTACACTCAATTCATCTTTTTCATTTTTCATCATTAAGCCCATCATACATGTAGCTGTTAAAGTTCTTCCTAAAGCTGCTGTTGCAACTTTTATAGTGTTATGATTATCTCTAGCTTGTTGAACTAAATTTCTTGTAGTTGCTACATAAGCTCTTACTTGTCCATTACCGCTAGTTGCTTTTATAACGTAATCCTTCATGTTTGTTCCTCCGTCTATTTATTATTTTTTGCACACAAAAAATACTCTTTCACTGTCATCTTTTGGACTCTCTAATTTAAAATCTCCATATGTTTTAATATATTCAAATCCTGCATTTCTTAGTAATTGTATTATTTCTTCATTTTTATAAGCTCTTTGTAAATGATTTTCCTCAAATTTATCAAATTTACCATTTTCATCTCTTACAAAGAAAACTAAATCCATTTCTACTAAATTTTCATAATCATCAAAATAATTTTGCCACATATAGGCTATATCTTCTCTATTTTCTCCGTACATATTGTTACCAAGTACTTGAGATAACTTATAGTAAGAACTTATATCAAATATAAATATTCCATTTTCTTTTAATAGCTCATGACATTTAGAAAATACTCCTTCTAAATCTTCATCATAAGTTATGTAGTTAAATCCATCACACCCACAAAGAATACAATCTAAATTAGTTATTTCAAAATCAAGTTCTGTTATATCTTGTTCTAAAAGAACTAATTCAACATTTTCTTTTTCTGCTTTTTCTCTAGCTACACTTAACATTTCTTCTGATATATCTATTGCAGCTATATCATAATTCTTTTTAGTAAGTGGTATAGTTAAATTACCTGTTCCACATGCTAGTTCTAATATATTTTTTACTTCAACATTTTCACTTTTTATTATATCTTCAATATATTTAACCCAGTTGTCATAATCAACTTCATTCATAAGTTCATCATAGACAAAGGCAAAATCACTATACTGATTCATCCTTTTTATCCTCTTCTTCAGCTTTCTTTTTTAATTGTTTTTTTCTTGATGTAAGGATTCCTCCAATTCTTCCTGCCTCTTTAGCAGTAAGACCTGCCCATCCTTTTTCATCAACCTTATCAAGTAAGCCCAATTCTTGAGCTATCTCATATTTCATTATATCATCATTTGTCAATGGTTTTACTCTCTTTTCATTTTTCTTTCTTTGCTTCTCACATTTATAAATAAATTCTTTTGTTAGCTTATTATTATTCATAAAAAACACCCCTTCTTTCTGTAGTTTTGTCATATAAATAAAAATTTATACAGAAATTCAAGGGGTATATTTCCATTACGATAAATTTTATTCAACAGATTTATTTCAATAAATAGAAATAATATATTCTCTCCACTATGAACAAATAGAATTTTTATACTTTAAGATAGCTTCGTATATCTTTAATCCTTCAATTAATATATCTTCATTAAAATCAAAATTTATATTATGAAGTCCATTTACAAACCCTTTTTCTTCATTTCTAGCACCTAACATAAAGAATATACCTGGAACTTCTTTTTGATAGTAAGAAAAATCTTCTGAAATCATTAATGGATCTGTTTCAATTATTTTTTCTTTACCAACAGCACTTACTAACTCATTAAATAGTTCTTTATCATTATTAACTGCTAAGTATCCATCCTTAACTTCCACGTTAACTTTACAGTTATAAGATATTTCAAACCCATTCGCAAATTTTTTTATACGATTAACCATAGTATCATATACATCTGGATTAAAACATCTCATAGTACCTTCCAATCTTACACTTTCAGCTATAATATTCCTTACACTTCCACCACTTATCTTTCCAATAGTTAATACTGATCCTTCTATAGGATTAATATTTCTTGAAATTATACTTTGAAGACTTGTAACAAACTCTGATGCTATTAATATTGAATCTATTGCATTTTGAGGAATTGCACCATGTCCTCCCTTTCCTATTATATCAATATTTATTTCTCCATTTTGAGCCATTAAATATCCTGGTCTACAAGCTATATATCCTTCTTGAAAATCTGGATGTATATGCAACCCGTAAACTTCATCCACATTGTATTTATTAAATATACCAGCTTCCATAAGACGTTTAGCTCCACCTGTATCTTCCTCTGCTGGTTGGAACACAAACACTATATTATCATTTAATTTTTCTTTATTCCCCACTAAGTATTCAATTAATCCTAATAATATGCTCATATGCCCATCATGACCACATAAATGCTCTGCTCCATTTTTACTTGGTAGTGCATCTATATCTGCCCTAAATGCAATTGTTTTTTTAGGATTTTGCCCCTTTATTATTCCTACTGTAGCTGTTTCTAAATATACTTCGTATTCAACGCCTAATTTATCTAAATAATCTCTAATATACTTAGCTGTATTAAATTCATTATGCGATAATTCAGCTAATTGATGTAAACTCTGTCTATGACCTCTTAATTTTTCATCTAGATAAGATATATTCATACTAAACGTCCCCCCTCTTTTCCATTTTATAGATAATTATAATAGTAAATAAAAAAAAGAGAAACAAAATATTCTGTTTCTCTTTTATATATTAATATCTAATTTATTTTAAAATTAGCAAGTGAAGAATAATTTAGCTATTCCACCTTTTGATGTTTCTCTATACTTGTCCATCATATCTCTACCAGTTTCGTCCATTATTTCAACTATTTGGTCAAATGTTACATGATGTTCACCATTAGTTAATAATGCATAGTTAGCAGCATCAAATGCTCTTTGAGCACCCATTGCATTTCTTTCTATACATGGTATTTGAACATATCCATAAGCTGGGTCACAAGTCATTCCTAAGTGATGCTCTAATCCTATTTCAGCAGCATACTCTATTTGTCTTAAGCTTCCACCTTTTAAGAATGCTATCGCTGCCGCAGCCATTGCACAAGCAACACCTACTTCACCTTGACATCCAACTTCTGCACCTGATACAGAACCATTTTTCTTAACTACTATACCTATTAATCCTGCTACAGCTAAAGCATCTAATATTTGTTCATCACTATATCCTTCATATTCTTTAAGTGCGAATAATATTCCTGGTATAACACCTGCTGATCCACAAGTAGGAGCAGTAACTATAACATAACCAGATGCATTTTGCTCTGAAGCAGCTAAAGCATATGAATATATTAAAGTATTTAATTGTTTATTTTTTTCATATTGTTCATGGAAAAATTTGGCTTTTCTTTGTAAGTTTAATTTACCTGGTATAACTTCTGTAGCTGCTAAACCTTCTTCTACAGATCTTTGCATTGCATCCTTTATAGTTCCTAAGTAATCCATTATATCTTGATCATCATAAGTTTTAACATAGTCTACGAAGTTTTTGTTGTTTTGTTCACACCAAGTTATTATTTCTTCTAATGTAGAATGAGGATAAGTAGCGTTTTCACCGCTGTTTCTCATTCCTTCTTCAGCTATTGTACCTCCACCTACTGAGTAGATTGTCCAATCGCCAATTACATTTTTATTTTCATCTAAAGCTTCAAGCATCATTCCATTTGGATGATATTCTTTAACAATATCTTCTCTCCAAACGATTTCAACTTCTTTAGGTTCTAAAGTTTTCTTTATTATATAGTCAGTTAAGTGACCTTCTCCTGTTGCAGCTAAGCTTCCATATAAATGTGCTCTGTAGCTTGCAGCTTCTGGATATTTATTTTTAAATTGATCAGCCGCTCTTTGAGGACCCATTGTATGTGAGCTTGATGGTCCATTACCAACTTTGTATAGTTCTTTTAGTGATTCCATGTTATTCCTCCTTGGGATGTGTTTATTTCTTTTAGTTCAATTATACATTCTTAACAAAAATTATTTAAGATTAAATTTAATTTTATTTAAAACTAAAAAAATTTAGTTTTATATATTTAAAATCATACATAAAAATATAATACCGAAGTTTCTAAAAAAAATCTAGGGATAATTCAAGGTAATTTTTTACATTTTTTATTGATTTTTCTTTTCTTTTATACTACTATTTATAATAATTTAAAAACTATCTTAACCTAGGGTAGAGGTGCAATAATTATTAGTATTTGAAAGTAGTCGGCAGATGTTAATACTCAAAAAAAGGAATTATTGCCGAAAAGAAAATTTTGGCGGAAATTTTCTTTGGGGTTATACATAATATGTATAACACTGTCACTTATAATTTAAGTGGTGAGCTACAAGGTTTACTTTGATATGCATGCTACACGTACAAAGTACTCCTTTGTGCGTTTTTTTATACATCTATTCAAAAGCTCTCCCTTAAATCTTCTCTATGTTATTAATTTTAAATTTAAAATATATTATGGGGTGATTGAAAATGAAAAAAGTTAACGTAGCATTAGTTGGGGCTACAGGAATGGTTGGAAGAACCTTCATAAAAATTTTAGAAGAAAGACAATTTCCTATAGATAATATTTATCTATTCTCTTCTGCAAAGTCTGCTGGTACAACAGTAGACTTTGCTGGCAAAAAAATTATTGTTGAAGAACTTAACGAAAATTCTTTTGATAGAAATATACAAATAGCTCTATTCTCAGCTGGAGGATCTGTAAGTAAAAAATTTGCTCCAATAGCTGCTTCTAAAGGAGTTATTGTTGTTGACAATTCCAGCCAATGGAGAATGGACCCTAATGTTCCATTAGTTGTCCCCGAAGTAAATCCTGAATCAGTAAAAAATCATAAGGGTATAATTGCTAATCCTAACTGCTCTACTATTCAAGCTATGGTTCCTCTTAAACCTTTGCATGATAAATATGGTTTAAAAAGAGTTATTTACTCAACATATCAGGCAGTTTCAGGTTCTGGTGTAAAAGGTGTTCAAGATTTAGAAGATGGTGTTTTAGGTAAACCTAATAAATTCTACCCTCACCCAATAGCATTTAATTGTCTTCCTCATATCGATGTTTTTGAGGAAAATGGATATACAAAAGAAGAAATGAAAATGGTAAATGAAACCAAGAAAATTTTAGACGACGATAATATAAAGGTTACTGCAACTACTGTAAGAGTTCCAGTAAGGGGTGCTCATAGTGAATCAATTAATTTGGAGTTTAATAGGCCATTCAAGTTAGAAGATATCTTTACTGAGTTAAAAAATACTGAAGGTGTAGCTATAGTTGATAATCCTTCTAAAAATGAATATCCACTTGCTATAGATGCTGAAGGACATGATGAAGTTTATGTTGGAAGGATAAGAAGAGATTTTAGCGTTGATAATGGAATCAACATGTGGGTTGTTGCTGATAATATTCGAAAAGGCGCTGCAACAAACGCTGTTCAAATAGCAGAATTATTATTGAAATATGATTTAGTATAAAGTTTAATATTAATAAATAATAATTAATAGTAGTTAAATTTAAAATGAAGGGGAGATTTTAGATGATATTTAAAGGTTCTGCAGTTGCTTTAATTACACCATTTGATGAAAATGGAAAAGTTAATTTTGAAAAAATAAGTGAATTAGTAGAATATCACATAGAAAACGGAACTGACGCTATAGTCGCTTGTGGTACTACAGGAGAAGCTAGTACATTAAGTGATGAAGAGCAGCTAGAAACTATAAAATATATTGTTAAAAAAGTAAATAAAAGGATACCTGTAATAGCCGGTACTGGTGGAAATAATACTAAACACTCTATTGAGTTAAGTAAAAAAGCTGAAGAATATGGGGCAGATGCACTTTTAATAATAAGCCCTTATTATAATAAAGCAAATAAGTCAGGTTTAAGAAAGCACTTTGTTGCAATAGCTGAAAGTGTAAACTTACCAATAATCTTATACAATGTTCCTTCTCGTACAGGAGTTAATATACCTCCTTCTTTAGTTGCCGACTTAGCAAGAAATGTTAAAAATATAGTTGCAATTAAAGAAGCTTGTGGAGATTTAGCTCAAGTTACAGAGATTTGTAGATTAGTTCCAGAAGGCTTCGCTGTATATTCTGGTAATGATGATTCTATACTTCCTTTATTATCTGTTGGCGGAGCTGGTGTTATATCAGTCCTTGCTAATGTGTGTCCAAAAGAAACACATGATTTAGTAACAAAGTTCCTTGAAGGAGATATAGAAGTTTCTAGAAAATTACAATTAGGTATGAAAGCTTTAATAGATGCTTTATTTATAGAGGTAAATCCAGTTCCAGTAAAAACTGCTATGAATTTATTAGGATTTGAAGTAGGAGAGCTAAGACTTCCTCTAGCTGAAATGCAAGAAAATAATATTGAAGTTTTAAAACAAGAATTAATAAACTGGGGGTTTGAATTAAAAGGATCAACTAGTTTAGAATTTTAGTTGTGGGAGGAAATATGATAAGAGTTATTATAAATGGATATAGTGGTAAAATGGGAATGGTTTTGACTAAATGTGTCAATGAAGATGAAGATCTTCAATTAGTTTGTGGTGTATCAAAGGATGAAATAAGTGTTCCTTTTAAAACCTATACTAAAATGAGTGATATTAAAGATAAAGCCGATATAATAATAGATTTCTCTCATCACTCTGCTATAGAAGATGTATTAAATTATGCTACTACTACAAAAACACCTTTAGTAATAGCTACAACAGGGTTTAACGAAGAAGAATTAAATAAAATACAAGAATCTTCTAAAATTATACCTATATTCCATTCATCTAATATGTCATTAGGTGTAAATGTATTAGTTAAATTAGTTAAAGAAGCTGTTAAAATGCTTAATGGCTTTGACATAGAAATAATAGAAAAACATCATAATTTAAAACTAGATTCACCAAGTGGTACTGCTGTTATGATTGCCAATGGAGTTAAGGAAGTTCTTCCTAATACTGAATTTATATATGGAAGACATGGTCGTTCTGATAAAAGAACTAATAATGAAGTTGGCATACATGCTGTAAGAGGCGGAACTATTGTTGGTGAACACACTACTATTTTCGCAGGCCACGATGAAATAGTTGAGCTAAAACATACAGCTCAATCTAAAGATATATTTGCAAAAGGGTCTATAGCTGCTGCTAAATACTTAATAAATAAAGAACCTGGATACTATAATATGGATAATATGCTAGACTAATTTGGAGGATGACAATGATTAACTTAAACGATGCTTACGAAATAGCAAAATATATAAAATGTGCTGAAAAACAAACACCTGTTAAAGTTTACGTATCAGGTGATATAAAAATTGAAAAAAACGATAGATATAAAGTCTTTGGGAGTAATGGAAATTATACTTTAATTGGAGACCATAAAGAAATAATGAATGACTTAGAAGAATTAAAATCTACTATAGACGATATTCATGTGGAATATGACAGAAGAAATTCTGCTATACCTCTTTATAATTTTTTACATGAAGATGCTAGAATCGAACCAGGTTGCATAATAAGAGATATGGTTACTATTGATAAAAACGCCGTTATAATGATGGGTGCTGTTATAAATATAGGTGCTGTTGTTGGTGAAGGCTCTATGGTTGATATGAATGCAGTAATAGGTGCTAGAGGTACATTAGGTAAAAACGTTCACCTTGGTGCTGGCGCTGTTGTTGCTGGTGTTTTAGAGCCACCATCTGCTTCTCCTGTTATAATAGAAGATGATGTTATGATTGGAGCTAATTCAGTAATACTAGAAGGTGTTAGGGTAGGAAAAGGAGCTGTTATTGCTGCTGGTTCTGTTGTAACTAAAGACGTAGAGCCAGGTGTAGTAGTTGCTGGTTCTCCTGCTAAAGTAATAAAATTAAAAGATGAAAAAACTGCTGATAAAACAAAATTAATGGAAGATTTAAGAAATTTAGACTAAATATTTTAGGCAGTTGAAAATTATACTTTATGTAAAAAGGTCATAAAATCTAATTTCATATATCTAAAAAAGGAGCTATATGTATCACGATACATATAGCTCCTTTGTGCATTTTAATTTTTATTTTAACCTATTAAATTTACCAATATAGGAACTAACAACACAGTCATTACCCCACAAATACCTATAGATAAACTAGACATAGCCCCTTCTACTTCTCCCATTTCTAAAGCTTTACTTGTCCCCATAGCATGAGATGCTGTTCCAATGGCAATACCCTTAGCAACTGGACTTTTTATTCTTGCTAATCTTAATATTGGTTCTCCTAGTATATTTCCGAATATTCCTGCAATCATTATGCATACTACAGTTATAGACTCTACTCCTCCTAAAGCATTTACTAAAGATATACCCATAGGTGTAGTTATAGATTTAGGCAATATAGAATATAATATATGACTGCTAGTTGAAGTAAATTTGCATATAACAACAACTGCCACAAAAGAAGTAATTACTCCTACTACGATTCCTATTAGTATTTCTTTGAAGTTATTTTTAAATAATTCAAACTGTCTATAAAGAGGAACTGCAAGTACTACCGTAACAGGCCCCAACATAAAGTTTATTATATCCGCACCTATTTTAAAGTTTTCATAAGGTAAATTAGTAGCTTTTAAAAATAATATAATAAGTATTACACTAATTAACAGTGCATTAAAGATAGGCTTTTTTATTTTATTCTGTATCGATACACTTATATAATAAAATATAAAAATTGTAATCAGTCCAAATAACTGTGTATTTAATATTTTGTCCATTTCTTCCCTCCTATTCTAACTATAATTAAGCTAATTTTTCCTCATTAGATATACTTTTTTCATTCTTAGATATTTTTTTATTAATCATAAAATCTACAGTCTTACCTGTTGCAACCATTATGATTATAGTAGCAACCGTTCCAGTTAGTATTAATATTAGTATATTCTCTTTAATTAATCCTAAAGATTCTATAAGTGATACACCTGCTGGTATAAAAAATATCACCATATTGTTAAGTAAAAAATCTGATACATCTTTAATCGTTTCTTCTTTTATAATCTTAAATTGTAAAAGTAAAAATAGTATTATCATTCCTATTATAGTTCCAGGAATATTTATAATACTATTAAATAGAGAGCTAATTATTTCTCCACTAGCCCAAATTCCTAGTATTATTCCTAATTGATTAAATATTTTCATAAAACCTTCCTTTTACTATGATTTTTATTTTAAAATTTATATAAACATTAAAATTCCAAATTTATATAAAAACAATATATAAAATTATACATCATATGACTTAATATATAAATATCTTATGGTTAATATTATAAAAATACATTTCTTCCTTATTTTCAATAACTTTTCACATAATTTAAATTATATAACGCATAAAAAGGTGTTATCTTAAAATGATTTCACTCATCAAAAAGACAACACCTTTGTTATATTCTTATAATCCTTTAAAATATTCTATTCCCATAGCGTCTCTTACTTCTTTTAAAGTTTGAGCAGCTACTTTTCTAGCATTTTCGCTACCTTTTCTTAATACTTCATATAAATATTCTTTATTTTCTTCTAATTCTTTTCTTCTCGCTCTTATTGGTGCTAACTCTTCCTCAAGTACATCAATCAACAATCTCTTAAGTTTTACATCTCCAAGTCCACCTCTTCTATAGTGAGCTTTTAGTTCTTCTAAATGCTCTTTATCCTTATAGAAGGCATCTAAATAAGTGAATACTGTATTATTTTCTACACATCCTGGATCTTCAACTCTTATATGGTTAGGGTCTGTATACATGCTCATTACTTTCTTTTTAACTGTTTCTGCATCATCACTTAAGTATATAGCATTTCCTAAAGATTTACTCATTTTAGCCTTACCATCAATTCCTGGCATTCTTCCTTCTACACCTTCTGGATACATTCCTTCTGGCTCAACTAAAACTTCTCCATAAGTATTATTGAAACTTCTTACAATTTCTCTAGTTTGTTCTATCATTGGTTTTTGATCGTTACCTACTGGAACTAAATCAGCTTTAAAAGCAGTTATATCAGCTGCTTGACTTACTGGATAAACAAAAAATCCTGCTGGTATACCTTCTCCAAATCCTTTTTGCTTTATCTCATCCTTAACTGTAGGGTTTCTGTTAAGTCTAGCTACTGTAACTAAATTTAAATAATACGCTGTAAGCTCTGATAGTTCTGGTATTTGTGATTGTATAAATATATTAGTTTTTTCCGGATCTAATCCTACTGATAAATAGTCTAGCGTTACTTCCATTACACTATCTATTATTTTTTGTGGATCTTTTGCATTATCAGTTAATGCTTGTTGATCTGCTATCATTACAAACATATCGTATAATCCTGAGTTTTGTAAAGCTACTCTGTTTTTTAAAGAACCTGTATAATGACCTAAATGAAGTTTCCCTGTTGGTCTATCACCAGTTAATATTATTTTTTTGCTCATTTCTTATCTCCTTCTAATATTTTTAATTAAATTTATATTATTTCCATATAATAAAAAATTCCCTTCGCTTAAGCCACCGCGTGGGCGCTCCAATTCATGTCGCCAACGACTGCGTCCGTTGCTCAAGTAACAAAGTTGGAAATTATATGTTATCTACAAATCAGATAACATATAATTTCCTTACAATTAAAAAACTCCGTCCTAAATAATAGGACGGAGTATAATATCCGCGTTGCCACCTAAATTGTGTATTATAAATACACCTCTTAATATTGGTACTATCATACCTCAATTGCTGTAACGTGCAACCCACGGTAAAGTCTACTATCTGAATGATTTCAATTTACTCCTAAAAGGCCCATTCATTAAATCTTTCTTGTTGATATTCCACCATCATCAACTCTCTATCTTGAACCTAAATTTAATTACTCTTCCTTTATCATTGGATTTATTATATAGTTTATATTTTTATCTTATTATTTTTTTATTTAAATGTCAATAAATAAGCATATTATATAGTATTAATAAATATTACCACTAGTTACAATAAAAATTCTCTTTATGTAATTTTTATTTTGACTTCATATTACCTAAACATAATACACTCTAGCAAACTATATAATTAAATATTTTTATAAAAAGTATCTTATTGAATGTATTTTTAGTATTTG
>NZ_JAGHFM010000074.1 GCF_017888745.1 Terrisporobacter sp.
AGGGGATTATATATTATCTTAATTGTGGATAATTTATAATCCTAACTGATAAATTTGAGCAACGGACGCAATCGTTGGGGATATGAGAAAAGCGAATTTTTTTATAAATAATTTATTTATATATTAATATGTGAATACTTTTGTTAAATTAATATTAAAATAAATAAAAAAATATTGCACAAAAATAAATATCTGTGTATAATTAAAGAAATAAAAAATTCCCTTGAAGGGGAGTAGCTTTCACCAATATTGTGATAATCAATCGTCATCTCGGAGTAATATCCCGGTTGATTAGCAAGTATACTTAACTTGTTAGCAAGACCTTCAAAGTAGAAATTAGTCTACTTTGATGGTCTTTTTTTATTTGTAAAAATTAAATTTGGAGGAATGTATATGTTTTATAAAAAAACTAGTGAGGAATCAATGAAATGTTTAGGGACCCAGATTAAAGGGTTATCACAGCAGGAGTCAAAAGAACGATTAGAAAAAAATGGATTTAATGAGCTTAAGGAAAAAGCAAAAACTCCCACTTGGAAACTTTTTGTAGAAAGTTTTAAAGATCCTTTAGTAATAATACTTTTAGTAGCAGCCTTAGTTCAAATATTTTTAGGGGAAGTAGTTGAATCAGGAGTAATATTCGCAGTACTAATTCTTAATTCAATACTTGGCGTTGTTCAAACAAGAAAAGCAGAAGGGTCTTTAGAAAGCTTAAAACAATTATCAGTACCAAATGCAAAAGTAATCAGAGATGGAGTAAAAATCACTGTACCATCAAGAGAATTAGTAGTAGGAGATATAGTAATTTTGGAGGCAGGAGATTATGTACCTGCTGATGGTAGAATTATAGAAGCTCAAACATTTAAAGTTGTTGAAGGGATGTTAACTGGAGAATCAGAACCTGTACTGAAGCAAGAAGATGTTATAATTGATGATTGTGCTTTAGGTGATCAGAAAAATATGGTTTTTAGTGGATCTATGGTTGTTTATGGAAGAGCGTTATATGTGGTATCAGCTTGTGGAATGAATACAGAGGTAGGTAAAATCGCCAATTTACTAGACAGTGCTGAAAATAAAGAGACACCTCTTCAAAGAAAATTAGATGATTTCGGGAAAAAACTTGGTATAGGAATAGTTATATTATCTGCTTTAATATTTGGAGTTCAAGTTATAAGAGGTGGAAATATAATAGATTCATTTATGTTTGCAATAGCAATAGCAGTTGCTGCAATACCTGAAGCTTTATCATCAATAGTTACTATTGTATTGGCTATGGGAACAAATATAATGGCAAAAAAACAAGCTGTTATAAGAAAGCTGCCTGCAGTTGAAACTTTAGGTTCAACAAGTGTTATATGTACAGATAAGACTGGTACTTTAACTCAAAATAAAATGACTGTAGTAGATTATTTTATGTATGGTATAAAAGAACTTGCCTTAGTAAATGATGATGGAGAAAGTGAAGTAGCAATAAGTGAAACTTCAACAGAACAGGAAATGGCTTTATCTCTTGCATCTATACTTTGTAATGATTCTGATATAACAAATGAAGGTATTGAAATAGGAGATCCTACGGAAGTAGCTCTTATAAATTATGCAGATAAAAATGACATAAATTATAAAGAATTTAGAAAAAAATATAGAAGAGTCAATGAATTACCTTTTGATAGTGATAGAAAACTTATGTCTACTATAAATATGGTAGAAGGAAAACATCTTATGTTTACAAAAGGTGCACCAGATGTTATGTTCAGTCGATGTAAATATGCATTAAAACATGGTGAATTAGTTGAAATAAATGAAGAAATATTAAATGAATACAGATGTGCAAATGAAGAATTTTCAAATAAAGCACTTAGGGTTCTTGCCTTTGGTGTCAAAAGTATAGATTCTTGTGATGATATAAATTTAGAAGATGAAAATAATTTAATATTAATTGGTTTAATGGCTATGATAGACCCACCTAGAGAAGAGGTATATGAAGCTGTTAAAGAAGCAAAAGAATCAGGTATAAAAACAGTAATGATAACTGGAGATCATAAAACTACTGCTGCTGCTATAGCAAAAGATATAGGAATAATGGCAGAAGGAGATTTAGCTCTTACAGGTAAAGAATTAGATAATTTGACAGAAGAAGAACTAGATGAAAAATTAGAACATATATCAGTATATGCTAGAGTTTCACCAGAAAATAAAATAAGAATAGTAAAAGCTTGGCAGAAAAAAGGTAAAATAACTTCCATGACAGGGGACGGAGTAAATGATGCTCCAGCATTGAAACAAGCCAATATAGGAGTTGGTATGGGAAGTGGTACAGAAGTGGCTAAAGATGCCTCTGCAATGGTTTTATTAGATGATAACTTCGCAACTATTGTAAATGCAATTGAAGTTGGAAGAACTGTTTATAATAATATTAAGAAGTCAATTACTTATTTATTTTCAGGTAATTTAGGTGGAATAATAGCGATATTATTTGCTGTAATGGCTGATTGGTCAAATCCATTTACTACATTACAATTATTATTCATAAATCTAGTAACAGACTCCTTACCAGCAATAGCTTTAGGTTTTGAAAAGCCTGAAAGTGGCGTAATGAAAAATCCACCAAGACATCCTGATGAAAGTATATTAGCTGGAGGAACTTTAAGAACTGTATTAGTTAGAGGTAGTATAATAGGTATAGTTACAATAATAGCTCAATATATAGGAATGCAACAATCACAAGAACTAGGTACAGCTATGGCATTTGCTACACTTACCTTATCTAGAATAATACAAACATTTGCCTCTAGATCAAATAGTGAAACTATATTTAAATTAGGGTTTACAAGTAATAAATACGCTTTAGGAGCTGTAATAGTTTGTTTAGGTATGTTTGCATTAACATTAACACCTTTTATGAGAGGATTATTTGCAATACCTGTGACATATAATTTAAATAGCTTTGCTATATGCTTTGGATTAGCTGTACTTGCTAGTTTAGCAATGGAAGTTAGCAAGGTTATGCAGAAGAACATAAATTAATTAAAAAAAGTCGTCATATTTCTTATGGCGACTTTTTTAGTTGCAAGGAAATTATATTTATCTGATTTGTTATAAATATAATTTTAAATATACTAGTTTTAAGCAATGGGTGAGTTATTTATGATATGAAGTGGATTAAGCCAAGTGAATTTTTTTATATATAAAAAAGTAATATAAATATTAATACTTGATATAAATATAGTGAAAAATGTAGTAATTACATAAAAAATAAATTCTGATGGAAAATATTGTATACTTGTTAATTTTATACTGATATAATTTAGTAAAAGGATGGTGTATTTTTTATGAAAGATAAGAAGTTAGACTTAGAAGGAATAGAGTTAAAGTTAAGTAAGATTGATATAGAAATATTAAAATTACTTATTAGTGATTGTAGAATATCTTATGCAGAAATAGCTAGAGAAGTAAATTTATCTCGCATGGCAGTTAGAGAAAGAGTTATGAAAATGAATGATGCTGGAATTATTGAAAAATTCACAGTAAGATTAAATTCATTAAATATTGGATTGAATATAGCTATTTTTCTACAAATTACTACAAACCCAAGTGAGATAGATAAGGTAGCTGATAAATTGTGTGAATATTCTAGAATTGAAAGAGTATATGCAACTACAGGAAAAAATAAATTACACGTTTATGGATATGTAAAAGATTTAGAAGAGTTAAATAATTTTATATTTGAAGAGATTTATAAAATAAACGGAATTATACAAGTAGATTTCAACATAATAACTAAGACTTATAAAAATAATGGAATATTTGTATAAAAATATCCCTTAGAACTGACTAAGGGATATTTTTATATTTAAAATTTATATATTTTTATTTTATGTATTCAACTGCATTTGGATATTTAGATTTTACTTCGTTTAATTTTTCTTGATATACTTCACCTTGTTTTTGGAATAATAAAGTTTTTCCTACTTCTTCAGCAACTTCATCATATTCAGGTATAGTGCTTTCGTTTCTGTTTTCTAATTTTATTAAGTGATATCCGAATTGAGTCTTAACTGGTTTACTTACATCACCTTTGTTCATACTAAATACAGCTTCTTCGAATTCAGGAACCATTTGTCCTTTTCCGAAAGTTCCTAAGTCACCACCAGCATCTTTAGATGGACAAGAAGAATGTGCAGCAGCAGCATCTTCAAATGAAACTTCACCAGCATTTATTTTATTTAATATTTCGTTTGCTTTTTCTTCAGTATCAACTAATATATGTTTAGCTGAAGCTGTTTCTGGTTTTGAGAAGTTAGATTTTTGAGCTTCATAGAATGCTTTTTTCTCTTCTTCTGTCAATTTAACACTAGTTAATATTTTGTTGATAACATATTGTTTTAATACGTTTTCTTCAACTCTTTTCATCTCACTTCTGAATTCTTCATCTTGGTCCATATTATTTTCTTTAGCATACATGTATAGTAATTCTTGATTTACTAAATCATCTAACACATATTTTTGACCTTCTTCAGTTTGGAATTGTTGTGCTTGGAAAGGATCTAATCCTTGGATAGCACTTTGAACATCTAAGTTTGTTATTTCTTTTTGACCAACTTTAGCTAATATTTTTTTTTCCATTTTTATAGTTACTCCTTTGTACCCTAAAATTTTTAATGACTTTCAGTATAAATAATACCAAAAAATATATTCTATGTCTAATATTTCCTATTATAAATATATGGTAATTAATAACATATACTTAATGCTAATAGTAAAATAGAACTTATAATACCTACAACGCATTCTTCAATTTTGTATGTTATAGCATTTTTACATGATATATATAAATATATAAAAATAGATGCTAGCTTAAACATCATTAATGTTATATTTGTAGGATATAACATTAATGATGCAAGAGTTAAAATATAGGATATTAAAGTTGCAATTTTATAGTATATTACTATGTTATCTAAAAATTTATTTTTTATTTGTAAAATACCAATTAAAGTTATGTATAATATTGCCAATATGGTCAAGCCTAAAAAAGCATTTCTTTCTATATAAATATTCTTTAGAAAAATTAACTTATAAATTATAATGGACCAAAAGAAAAGGGTCAATCCTCTAAAATACATCTCAAAAAAGTATTCCTTCTTATTCAATATTGTACTCCTTTCATAGTAAGCAGCATGTAAGTACTATTTACTTATATTATATTTAATAAACATAAATTTATAATAAATATAAATTTATTACAATATCATTATATCATTATTTTAAACATAAATTTATTATGGGGGTGAAAATAGTTGTATAGATATTACACTAAAGGTGTTTGTTCAAAGTCAATTTTACTCAATATAGAAGATGATATACTATTGGATGTAGTATTTGAAGGTGGATGCGAAGGTTCATTAATTGCGATTAAGCATTTAGTTGAGGGAAAACATATAGATGAAATTATAGATACATTTGAATATATTCCCTGTGGAAATAAAGATACATCGTGTCCAGATCAATTAGCAAAAGCATTAAAAATATATAAAGAGCATGTTTTAGAAGCAAATTAATTATAAAATGATAAAATAAAAAACTTCTACTATTTTAAAGTAGAAGCTTTTTATATGTACACGATTAATTAATAAATATTTAAATTTCGATTATTGTTTTGTAACTAGTATAGCTATTTTATAATCTGAGTTGTAGCTTACTTGTATAAGTTGATTTTTCTTGATGTTTACAAAATCTTCTCCACCATAAGCTATTTGTAATTTAATAGGTTTTTTACCTTGTTTTATGATTGCAACATAATCTTTTTTACCTTTTTTCTCTAAAGTAATTAAGTTACCAACATAAGGTTTGAAGTTTTGGTATTTTTTGCTTTCATTTCTCATGTAGAAGAAAGTACCAACAGCTATTGCTATATTTGCTGCAAATACATACCATCCGCTAACTTCTGCTACAGCACCTAATATTATGATAATAATCATCACTGCTATAGGTAAGATAGATTTCTTTAAAAGGATTTTTCCCATTATTTCGTTAGCTCTCTTTTCAGGGCCACTCATTGTTTTTGATCTAGCAAATGACTCAGCAAATTTTTGTCTTATGCTCATTTTAATCCTCCTGTCTCCTTAATAGAATTTAATCTATTTATCTTTGATACTTGAACTATTACATTTATATTATTTACAAATTATTCTTTAAAAATTTATATTCAAGAATATCAAAATATAATAACTATTTTATCATAAAAAATATAAAAAGAAAATAAAACCAATAGGAAAAGATTTATTAGTTTTTATATTTTGTTTTATAATAAACTTTACTTCAATCAAAATATTATAAAATGTGCTAGAATAATTTATGGGAGAGTTTATATTAGTATGAAGAGGATGATGGTGGAAAGTTTTTCATCATTATTTTGAAAAGTTTATATTTATATAACTAGTAGTTTTCATCTTTATTATAAAAAACTAATAAGAATTTAATGTAAAATTATTATGAAAAATAAGTAATAAAATTTTAGCTAATAAATGAGGGGGAAATAAAATGCAGAGTATTGATTTAAAAAAGATTAGAGAAGAATCTGAGAATTATTTTTTTTATGAGGGACTTTCATGTTCTGAATCTGTTCTTAAAGCATTAATAAAAAATTTTGATATGAATGTAAGTAATGAAATTATAAGAGTTGCAACAGGGTTTTCTGGTGGTATGGGAGGATCTGGATGCACTTGTGGTACTATATCTGGAGCTATAATAGGTATAGGCTTACTATTTGGAAGATGTGAAGGTAGTGATCCTTCTATAGTAAAAGCAAAAGAATTAAGTAAACAAATTCATGATACTTTTAAGTCACATCATAAAGCTACATGTTGTAGAGCTTTAACTAGGGGTCTAGAGCCAGGAACAGCTGAAAGGTTTAATCAGTGTAAGTCTTTTGTTGGTGAAGTAGCATATGAAACTGCTAAGCTTATTGCAAATGAATTAAGAATAAAATATTAATATTTATGTAACATTATATTTTAAATATCTTATTATTGTGTATAATATTAATTATAGTTATAAATTAATATTAAGGAGAGTCATTAGATGGAAGAATTATATAGACTTATAGAAGACAAAATATATGCATCAGGATATGAAGGTTCAGTTAGTGGAGCAGACATCTATGATGAAATATGTGATGAGATAGAAGATAAAGAAGAAGGTAGTTACATATTTATGAGCAAAAAAGAAGATGATGTAATATACGAATATAAGATAGATGTAATGGAAGATCAATTTAACCTATCATATTTAGACATAAAAGTTAATGGAAAAACTTATCATATAGATTTCGATAATTAGATTATTTAATACAACATAATAAAAATTATGTTGTATTTTTTTGTGTAAAAAGTAGTATTTATCTATGCTTAAATGGTTATAATAATAAGTTTACATTAATTAACAGTTAAAAAACTTACTATTTGATGTTAGAATACTAATCACGGGGGTTAGATATACCCATTAGGTTACAAAAAAGTAACAAATTCAGAAAATAGGAGTGTGTTAATTATGAACAAAAGATTCAAGACTTTATTAATGGCAGGATTAGTAACTACTTTAACAGCAACTAGTGTTGTTTCATCAAGTGCTTTATCTAAGAATAAAGTACAAAGCGTAAAGACTAAGGGTGCAATTTATCTATGTATAAATGGTGTAAAATATAAAATACCATTCATTTGTAATGGAAAACCATCAGTAGATGAAGATAATAGTAACGGAAACAATAACAATACAAACAATGATAATAATAGTAACGATAATACTAACAATGATAACGATAATAATGGTGTAAATAATGACACTAATAACGGTAATAGTAATAACGATGTAAATAATAACGACACTAATAATGGTGATAGCAATAACGATAATAACGATGTAAACAATAACAATACTAATAATGATAATAACAATAACAATAATGACAGTAACAATGGAAACAATAATGAAAATAATAACGATAATACAGTCGAAAAACCAGAAGATAATAACAATTCATCAAATAATGATGCTTCATTAAATGGAGAATTTGCTAATTTCCAAAAAGAAGTTTTAAGATTAGTAAATGTGGAAAGAAGTAAAAGAGGATTAAATGAACTAAATTTAAATACTGAATTATCAAGAATAGCTACATTAAAATCTCAAGATATGATAAATAAAAACTACTTTAGCCATACTTCTCCAACTTATGGTTCACCATTTGATATGATGAAAAAATTTAATATAAGCTATAAAACAGCAGGGGAAAATATAGCAATGGGACAAAAAACTCCAGCTCAAGTTGTAGAAGCATGGATGAATTCTGAAGGACACAGAGCAAATATATTAAATAAAAATTATACAGATTTAGGTGTAGGGGTAGCTAAGGACTCTAAAGGAACTATATACTGGACACAAATGTTTATAGGAAAATAATAAAAAAACACAAAGGTATTATACCTTTGTGTTTTTTATTCTAAGGAAATTATATGTTATCTATTATTTGTATAACATATAATTTCTAACTTGGTTACTTTGAGCAACTGTCGAATCTGTTGGCGATATGAAGTGGAGCAAATTTTTATTAATAATGATATGGCATAATAACTCCACAAGCTATTTTATTACCAGAATTACCTGAAGGCTGAGTATAAAAATCGTCTGGATTTTCGTGTAAAATTATAGATCTATCTATTATATCATTTACGTTAAATGCACTTGTATAAACTGACAATATGCCAACACCGTTAGAAACTAAGATAGGAGGTAGATCTCCTGCATGAAAAGGGTGCTGACTATTAGTTGGATTGTAGTGATTTCCTGTATTTGGAAAAGAATCTGTGGTTGTTCCTGAAGAGCAATCTCCTCTTTCATGAATATGAAATCCGTGGAATTTTGTTGGCTCCCCTTTTGAATTTGTTTCTGGTATTCCAATTATATAAGCTTTTATATATACGCCTCGGCTAAGTTGATAAAAAAGTACCTCACCGATTAATGAGGAAGCATTTAGACCACCTTGCAATCTTGCAATAGCAGTAGGATGATTAGGTTGATACATGGAAAAAATTTTAGGAATTTCATTTTTTAAGGGTGAAAGGTCCATTTTAAACCTCCTTTTTTATTTTAGATATAGAGTATATTATGAATTAGAATATCAAGTTGTTACAATATACAAAGAGACACGGAAAAGTAATATAAGCCTTTATAAGTAACTATAAGATGCTCAAATGATTAAAATAGAAAACTATATTTAAATTTATAGTATAGGAGGAAAAAATATTTAAAATGCTATGGGCTATATTATCTATATTTTTAACTTTAGTATTAGGTGTAGGTTGCAAAGATAATAATGAATGAAATTTTATAGTATATTTAGAAATTGACAAAAAGATTATGATAAATATGTTAATATAATAAATGATATAGTAAATAATCTTACAATAGAAAAAGTTAGGTGGGAGGTTTTAGTTGTTATATTATTTAATAATGATAAATGTAATAGGATTTATTTTAATGTATATAGACAAGAAAAAAGCAATAAATCATAGATATAGAATACCAGAAAAAAATTTGCTTTTAGTTTGTTTATTTGGAGGATCACTAGGATCTTTAATTGGGATGTATACTTTTAGACATAAAACTAAACATAATAAATTTGTATTTGGAGTACCTATAATATTAGTTATTAATATATTAATTATATGTATATTAAAATAAAAGTATCTTTTTGGACTATATAATGTTATACTAATATAGTGGAGACACATTAAGAAAGTCAAGTGAAGCTTGATGTAGGTTTATAGGAGATTCTATAATGAATAACGGAATAGTAAAATGGTTTAATAATGAAAAAGGATTCGGATTTATATCTGTAGAAGGTGGAGATGATGTATTCGCTCACTTCACAGCTATACAAGGTGAAGGATTTAAATCATTAGAAGAAGGTCAAAAAGTAAGCTTTGATATAGTTGAAGGTGCTAAAGGTCTTCAAGCAGCTAACATAACTATATTATAATATATATTTGTCAGAATGCTTTAAAGGTCCCTAAAGGGGCCTTTTTTTAATTTACAACATATTAAGTACTAAGAAGAATAACTTTAAATATATTTTTACAAAAATATGATGAAAATATATAATATTTATATAAAGAATAGTTATAATAAAGAAATTTTAGATAAAATGTATCATAGATATATTTTTCTTAGGAGGAAAATTAATGGAGAAAAAATACATAGTTGCCCTTGATCAAGGAACTACAAGCTCAAGAGCTGTAATCTTCAATAAAAAGGGAGAAATCGTTACTGTATCTCAAAAAGAATTTCATCAAATATATCCACAGCCAGGTTGGGTAGAACATGATCCTATGGAAATATGGGGATGTCAAAGTGGTGTCATGAGAGAAGCCATAGAAACAACATCTATTGATCCAAAACAAATTGCAGCTATTGGTATTACAAATCAAAGAGAAACTACTATTGTATGGGATAAGAATACAGGAAAACCTATCTATAATGCTATAGTATGGCAATGTAGAAGAACTTCTAAAATATGTGATGAATTAATAGAAAAAGGATTGGAAGAGATAATAAAAGACAAAACAGGTCTTATAATAGATGCTTATTTTTCTGCTACAAAAATAAAATGGATTTTAGATAATGTAAAGGGAGCAAGAGAGAAAGCTAACAGAGGAGAACTATTATTTGGAACTGTAGATACTTGGTTAATTTGGAAGCTTACAAATAGACAGGTTCATGTTACTGATTATTCAAATGCATCAAGAACAATGATGTTTAATATAAATGATTTAAAATGGGATGAAGATATATTAAGAGAGCTGGATATTCCATTATCTATGCTACCAGAAGTTAAACCATCTAGCTATATATATGGATATACTAATGAATTAATGCTAGGTGAATCTATTCCCATTGCAGGATGTGCAGGAGATCAACAGTCTGCATTATTCGGACAAACTTGTTTTGAAGAAGGTAGTGCAAAAAATACTTATGGAACAGGTTGCTTTTTATTAATGAATACAGGTAATAAATTAGTAAAATCAAAAAATGGTTTATTAACTACTATAGCCTGGGGCATAGATGATAAAGTTAATTATGCTTTAGAAGGAAGTATATTTATGGGTGGTGCTTCTATTCAATGGTTGAGAGATGAGCTTAGAATGATAAAAACGGCCTCAGACAGTGAGGATTATGCTACTAAGGTAGAAGATACAAATGGTGTATATGTGGTACCAGCTTTTACTGGATTAGGTGCACCTTATTGGGATATGTATGCAAGAGGAACTATATTAGGGCTTAGTAGAGGCGCTAAAAAAGAACATATTATAAGAGCTACATTAGAGTCTATTGCATATCAAACTAAGGATGTATTATCAGCTATGGAAGAAGATTCGAATATAAATCTTAAACATTTGAAAGTTGATGGAGGAGCAAGTAATAATAATTTCTTAATGCAATTTCAATCGGATATTTTAAATGCAAATATTGATAGGCCTAAAATTGTAGAGACTACAGCCCTTGGTGCAGCGTATTTGGCAGGACTTGCAGTAGGATTTTATGAAAGTATGGATGAAATTAAATCTAAATATATGGTAGATAAATATTTTACACCTAATATGGATGAAGAAAAGAGAATTAAATTATATAAAGGTTGGAAAAAATCTGTTTCTAGAGCTCTTCATTGGGCAAAGGATGATGAAGAATAAGTCTTTAGTATGTATAAATTAAAAAACCTATAAAGAATTACTTTATAGGTTTTTTATTATTAAAAAATTACATTTTATCAACCAAAATATGATTTTTCAAAAACCCTTAGTCATATAAAAAAGTTGGTACTGAATTGTAAATATACCTATCTCCAACAGCAAGCAATATATCGTTTTCCATAAATACTATATAAGGTCCTGGAGAAATTATTAACTCTTCTCCTCTTTTTATAGCAACTATAGTCGCACCAGTATTTTGCCAAAATTTAGTTTCAGCAGCAGTTTTTCCAATATATTTGCAATGTGATTCAACTTTAAATTGAACTGGGACTAAAGGATTTATAACCTCTAATCTATCAGAGTAATCTAATATCTTATTTAAAGTAGTAACTATATCATTATCAATTTTTGCTTTATATTCAAGTAATTGATATAAATTACTTTTGTAAGAAGAAATATTAGTAATATCTTCATATTTTTTTATAAATGATAGGGCATTTTCAGAAGACAGCACAGTTACCCCTTTTCCTTTTATACTTTCAACAATATCAATATCTTCTAATAATTTTATAGCTCTTCTTATTGTCTCAGGAGAAACATTATATTTACCAGCAAGAATAGAACGGCCATATAATGTAGTTCCTTCTTTTATATCACCTGTATGTATTTTATTAGCTAAATCAAGTGCTATTTTCTGATATATAGGTATTGTATATTTTTCTTTCATTAATTCACCTTCTAGCTTAGATTTTTATAATTATAAAATAATATTACTATTAATATTGTATATATAATTGCTAATTATGCAAGATGCTATTTAAAATAAATTAAAGTTTATTTCATATTTTAGTAAATAAAAATAAAATATTTGACTATTATATTATGTAAATATAAAATAGATTAGGATAAATTTAATAAAAAGTAAAGGAGTTACTATGAAAGATACAATTATATCAAATAGAATTAAGGGTATATTTTTTATAATACTTTCAGCATTTGGATTTGCTGTTATGTCTGCGTTTATAAAATTATCTGGTGATTTACCTAATATGCAAAAAGTATTTTTTAGAAATTTAGTGGCTGCAATTATAGCTTTATTTTTAATATTAAAGCATAAAGGAAGTTTCACAGGTAAAAAAGAAAATAGAAAGATACTTATGTATCGTTCATTATTTGGAACAATAGGAGTTATTTTTAATTATTATGCAATTGATAATTTAGTACTATCAGATGCCAATATGTTAAATAAAATAAGTCCATTTTTAGTAGTAATATTTTGTGCACTTATATTAAAAGAAAAAATAAATACAAAACAAATAGGAGCTATATTAGTTGCATTTATTGGAGCTTTATTTATAATAAAACCAAGTTTTGATGTTAAGGTAATTCCATACTTAATAGGAGTTTTAAGTGCAGTATTTGCGGCCCTTGCATATACTTGTGTTAGAATGCTTGGAAATAAGGAGGAGTACTATACTATTGTATTTTTCTTTTCAACATTTTCATTAATAACAGTTTTTCCAATGTTTATAGTAGTATATGAGAGTATGACACTTATGCAACTAGCATATTTATTACTTGCGGGAATATTCGCCAGTCTTGGTCAATTTGGGATCACACTTGCATATAAATATGCGCCTGCTAAAGAAATTTCAATATTTGATTATAGTAATATAATCTTCTCAGCAATACTTAGTATATTCTTATTTGGAGTATACCCAGACAAATTTAGCGTTGTTGGATATTTTATAATATTTGGATCAGCGTTTTATATGTTTATGTATAATAAGAAACAAGACAAACTAGAAAAATAATCTTAATCCCCTTTAGTTCATCAAGATATATTATAATTATTTATATATTATAATTGATAAACTAAAGGGGATTTTAAGATGGAAAAAATTAAATTAGTTGTAATTGGTGCTGGTCTAAGAGGACGATATACTTATGGTAATTTTATAAAAGAAAATAAGGATTTATGTGAAGTTGTAGCGGTAGTTGAAACTAAGAAGGGTAGAAGAGATATATTCAAAGAAAAATTTAATTTATCAGATGAAAAGGTATTTGATAATATAGAAAGTTTTTTAAAAGAAGAAAAAATGGCAGATGCAGTTATCATATGTAATTACGATAATATGCATTTTCATACTTCAACCTTATCACTAGAAAAGGGATATGATGTTTTAGTAGAAGGTCCGGTAGCAAATAGTTTAGATGGTTTAGTTCATTTAAACGATATTTGTGATAAATATAAAGATAAAGTATTTATGGCTTCTCTACCTTTTAGATACTCATCATTCTTTAATAAATTAAAAGAGATTATTGATAGTAAAAAGCTGGGAGAATTAATTAATATAAATTATAATTCATACATAGGATATGAAAAATTTGCTCATAATTTTGTAAGAGGAAACTGGAGAATTGAAAGTGACACAGCTACACTCATGTTAACAAATAGTTGTTATGATTTAGATATGTTATCTTATTTAACTAATTCTAATTGTGAAAAAATATCTTCTTTTGGGAAACTAAATCATTTTAATAAGAGTAATTTTAAGGGGAATATGAGTGATGTATGCAGTAGATGTGGATTATATGATAAATGTCCATATTTTGCTCAAGATATTTATTTAAAAGAAAATAAACTAATAAATAAATCATTGCATATCAACCCAACTAAAGATAATTTAAAAGAAATTCTTAGAAGTGGACCTTATGGTAAGTGTGTATATTTTTGTGATAATGATGTTTATGATAATGTAGTGTCTATTTTACAATTTAAAAGCAATACTACAGTTTCTTTAAATATTTCTGCATTTACAAAAGAAGAAAGTAGAAATATGAGGCTTATGTTTACTCACGGTGAAGTTTATGCAGATTATGAAAAGAATACTATAAGTATTAAGAAGTTTAAAGAAAACAATGAAAAAATAATAACTTTTGAACCGGAAAATATAGATGAAAAGTTAATAAAAGATTTTATAACTAGGATTAAAACTAGAGAGATAAGTAATATAAATTCTAGTGTGAAATCTTGTATAAATTCACATGTCATTGCTTTTGCAGGTGAGTTTGCAAATGTAAGTGAAAGTGTTGTAAATGTTGATAGCTTTTTTGAAGAAGCTATTGAAATGACAAGGTCTATAGAAAATTTAATATTTTAAATATAAAAGTCTACCATCTATAGAGATGATAGACTTTATTTTTTGCTTATCATATTTAAAATTAAATAATCTGAATATACATCTAACAGGTAGCAGAGTATTACAAATAAAATCTCATTGGCAGGACTTATTATAATACTATCCATGAAGTAGTCAACCAGATCTACAATAAATGTTGAAAATGCTAAATAAAGTATAAAGTCTATACATCGTTGCTGACCAAAAGTTATATTACTTTTAACTTTAAAAAGTGCAACTAAAAAAGAAATGTAATAATCTACTGGTAAAAGAATTATGTAACAAATTATTAAAAAGATAAAAGCACTAAAATAAGAGCTATACTGAAAACCTAAAAAAGATAAAAAACCTATACCTACAACTGTATAGATAATACCCTCGAATAACATCATAGCTATAATATATAAAAAAAATGAGAAAATATTTAATTTTAAAATTCTTTTTTCTTTTTTTATAATAATCAACTCCCATTTAAATCTTAATATAAAAACTGCTCATAGTAATATTACGATTTGTTTTAGTATAAAATACTTATAAATAGTAAAATGTTTTGAAATGGGGGAGAATATGAAGTATCCAAAGTCTTTAAGAATTAGTGATACTATAGGTCTTATTGCGCCTGCAGGACCTTTGAGAGATATAGAAGTAAAAGAGATTAAGTATGAGTTAAATAGAAGAGGATTTAAAGTTAAAATAGGCAACAGCTGTTATTTAAATTACAAAGGGTATTTAAGCGGAAAGGATATAGATAGAGCTAGAGATTTAGAAAATATGTTTTTAGATAAAGATGTAGATGCCATATTTTGTGTTAGAGGAGGATATGGAACTACAAGGATACTTGATTTAATAGACCTTAATATTATTAGAGATAACCCTAAAATATTTGTTGGTTTTTCTGATATTACAGCTCTTCATATAGTCATGAATCAGTGTTGTAACTTACCAACGTATCATGGTATCATGGCTTCAAGTATTAAAAAGTGGGATGAATTCTCTTATGAATCTTTGTTGAAAGCTTTAAATTTTGAAAAAGAGCTATTAATTGAGAATCCACATAATGAAAAAACTATTTCTCTATATGGAGGATGTTGTGAAGGTGAAATTATAGGAGGAAACTTATCTTTATTAGTATCTACTTTGGGAACTAAGTACGAAATAAATACAAATAATAAGATTATTTTTATTGAAGAAATAGGGGAATATACTTATAAAATAGATAAGATGTTAAACCACTTATATATGGCAGGGAAATTTGCAGATTGTAAAGGGATAATATTTGGAGAATTTACTAGTTGCAATAAATCATTTAAACATGATGATGAAATAATTAATATTTTAAAAGAGATTGTTTATAAAAGTAAAAAACCAACTCTTTGTAATTTAAAATCAGGTCATTGTATGCCTATGGTTACATTACCAATGGGATTTAATTGTTATATGGATAGCAATAATAATATAATAAAAATAATAAAATAAAAAAGGATAGAATTCTATCCTTTTAAAGTTATTTTGACGGTGACATTAAAGCCAATAAGATTGCAATTATTATAACTAAACGTAAAGACAAAATAATCACCACAATTCTTTTTATATTATATATATTTCCTCAAGTGTGGTATAATTCTTATTAAGTATAAATTTGGCAGGAGGAATTAACATGTCTGATGATAGAATAATCGACTTCAACGAATTAAAGAATAAAGTAAAAGACAGTGATGTTGATAAGTTTGAAAATTATATGTACGAACTATATTTTTCTGTGGCTAATGGAAGTATAACTATGTCACAGTTTACATCTAAAATATATGAATATATGAGGGAAAATAATATATCTCAAGAAAAGTTTTTAAAGATGCAAAATAAGCTTATGGAGAGATATGGGGTAGATCCAAGTGAATTAGATAGACAAATAAAAAATCTAGGCTTAAATCCCAACAATTTAAGTTTTGATGATTTAAATAAGATAAATCCTATGAATGCTAGTCAAAATAATACTCAACAAAATACTTCGAAAGAATTTACAAAAGAAATCGATAAAAATTCTGAGTTTTATAAAAAATATAATAAAGATTTAGAGAGTAAACATATTACAACAACTTTCCTTAAAAATGATGTAAATGATATGAAAATTTTGATTGATAAGGAAAGAGTAACTTTAATTAGTGAAGGTAGTATAAATCTTGTTGATGCACAATTAAATGAATTATTATTATCATATAAAAGTATGCACAATGATAAGATTAAAGTAGTAATATGTGAGAATTGTAAAGAATATGATTATTAAAAAAGGTGAACTCTAATGAGAGTTCACCTTTTTTAATTGTAAGGAAATTATATGTTATCTGATTTGTAAATAACATATAATTTCCAACTTTGTTACTTGAGCAACGGACGCAGTCGTTGGCGACATGAACAAAGTGAATTTTTTTATTTAAGTTTAAGGATTAAATTACTATATTTCCACCATTGGGGTGAAGTATTTGCCCAGACATATATGAAGAATCATCACTTGCTAAGAATAAATATATTAAAATCAGTATATATTTATTCTTAGTTATAAAAACTATATGTAAGTAGTGCTATATTAAAATCTCTTTTACTACTTTAATACCATTTTGAATCATACTACTTAAAAATACTGTATTTAATAAATCTCCACAATGAACATTATCTATATCATAAGTTTCTACTAAATTCATAGGGACTATAATATTTTTATCTAAATTATTTTGATTAAAATAAGCTTTTAATGTTAAAACAAATTGATATACACAAATATCAGTGCAGCATCCAACTACTATAAAATTATCTAAATCTGAGTAACTCTCTATATCCATGGCAAAGAATCCGTTTGTAGAATTTTTTTCTATTATTTCAATATTATCAATAGATAGTAGTTCATCTACAATTTGGCTTTCCTTATCTCCTTTTAAGCAATGAATAGGATAACTATTAAGTTCTACTGAATTTTCTTCGTGAGTATCTGTAAAAGCAACTAATTTATTAATTTTATTTGATAATACTTTTGCAAAGTCAGCTATTGGAGAGATTATATTTTCTACTCTAGGAGAGTATAATGCACCTTCTTTTGCAAAACCATTGTTCATATCTACTATAAATAATCCAGTTTTATTTAAATCATACTTAGATATATGTTCAGATGTTAAGTTTTTTAAGTTCTCTTCTAAAGATTTGTAATTACTTATCATTTTATCCATAAAAATAAACCTCCTAGTGAATATACAATATAAAACTATTGTATATTCACTAGGAGGTTATGTCAATACATCTGTATATACACTTATGTTTTCATGAGTTATTATTAAGGTAAATTATTTATATATTAAGATTAAAGAGTTAATAAATATACATAATTAAAGAATATATTTAGTTGATAATTGAGGACAAAATGTTTGGATAATTTGTAAATATACCATCAACACCAAGTCTATATAATTCTTCAGCTATATATATATTATCTACTGTAAATGAATTCACCTTTAAATTTTTTCTATGAGCCTTTTTTACAAAATTTCTATCTACTAATATAAAGTCTGGATTAATAGCACAGCAGTTTATTTTTTTGATTTTTGAAAATACTTTTGTTTTTAATCTTAAGTAATAAGATAGTTTTTCTGTTAAATAAGCAGTTTTAATTTTTGAATTTATCTTATTACATTTTTTTAAACTTTTTAAATTAAAACTAGAAATGATTACTTGCTTTTCCATTTTATATTTTTTTATTAATTTTATAACGTCTTTTTCTAAATCTTTATATTTAATTTTGTTATTCTTTAATTCAATATTTATAATAAATTTAGTAGGTTTAAATAATGTTAATACTTCTTCTAGAGTTGGAATTTTACAATCTTCATTTTTTTCGTAGTATTTAAACTTGGATTTCAAAGATTTTAATTCCTTCAAAGTCATATCCTTAACGTATCCACAGCCTTCAAAAGTTCTATCTACTTTTTCATCGTGAATAACAACTAAATAATCATCTTTACTTTTTTGAACATCAAGTTCCACACCATATATGTTCAAATCGAGACATTTCTTAAAAGCAAGAATGGTGTTTTCTGGATAAAAGCCACTAAGTCCTCTATGAGCAAATATATTCATTATTCAAACCTCCTTATAATTACTTTGAGTTAGCTATTTCTTCAGCTAAATTATTTAAATATTCCCATCTTTCATATTTATATTCAAGTTCTTTTTCAAGGTTTTCTTTTTCACTAATTATTTCTTGAAGTTTAGTGAAATCAGTAGCATATTTAGAAGTAGAAGAGTCCAATTCTTCAATTTTTTCTTCTAGTTTAGCTATATCATCATCTATAGTTTCAAACTCCCTTTGTTCATTAAATGAGAATTTAAGTTTTTTATTATTTTTAGGCTTTTCTTTTTTTGTTTTTTCTTCTTTAG
>NZ_JAGHFM010000075.1 GCF_017888745.1 Terrisporobacter sp.
ATAATATATTTAGCATGGTAAATATTAAGGAACTTTCTATGAAAGTTCTATTTTTTTGTCTTGAAAAGATTTTTTGTATATAAAAACTAGTGAATAATATCTATTGTAGCAAAAATAACGAGATGATAATATATGTGTATCTTCATATAGTAATGGTTTTCTATAGCAAATAAAAGGAGGAATTAATTAATGAAAATTACAGATTTAGAACTAGTACCTGCTAGTAAATATTTATTTATTAAGATTCATACAGACGAAGGAATTACTGGAATCGGAGAAGTAGGATCATGGGGATTTATTGATGCAACGGTAGGAGCATTAGAGAAATTTAAAAATTACCTTATAGGTAAAGACCCACTACAAATAGAACATCACTGGAATTATATGTATCGTAGCTTATACTTCAGAGGTTCTATAGTAATGAGTGCTATAGCAGCTATAGACATAGCATTATGGGATATATTAGGTAAAAAATTAGGTGTGCCAGTTTATCAACTATTAGGTGGAAAAACTAGAAACAAAGTAAGGACTTATGCCGCAGTATTCGAGTTTACTCCAGAAGATATGGCTAGGGGTTGTCTTGAATTAAAGGAAAAAGGTTTCACAGCTGCTAGACTTATGATAACTGGATCGCTTAAAGATGATTTTACAAAAAGAGAAGACGATATATTCGCAAGCAATGTACAAAAAAATATAGAAAAGGTAAAAGCTTGTAGAGAAGCTGTAGGTGATGATTTTGATTTAATATTAGAGGTTCATCGTAGTATGAATCCATCTGAAGCAATAGCCTTTGCAAAAGGCGTGGAAGAGTATCGTCCATACTTCTTAGAAGATCCAATAGCACCAGATAATGTACATGCGATGTCTGATATAGCTGCTCGTACAAATATATCTATAGCAACTGGAGAAAGAGCTATAAATATACAAGAATTTGAAGAGTTAATGAGAAATAATGCAGCTAAATATGTTAGACCAGATGTATGTGCTATTGGTGGTATAACACCAGCTAAAAAAATAGCTTCTATGGCTGAAGCTAACTATATAGGAATAGTTCCTCATAATCCATTAGGCCCAGTTTCAACAGCTGCATGCTTACAATTAGATGCATGTATACCAAACTTTTCTATACAAGAGTTCCCATCATTCTATGAACAAGGCAATGAAGGAGAAATGTTAAAAGAACCTTTAGTTGTAGAAGATGGATATTTAATAATACCAGATGCACCAGGTATTGGTATAGAGTTAATAGATGATATAACAGAAAAATTTCCAGCGAAGCAAAGGGATATAAAATGTCAAATAGCTTTTGATGGTTCTGTAAAAGATCGTTAAGACTTTACATAAAGGATAAGATAAGATGATAATTGATAATATTAAATATCTTGAAAAATATTTGAGCTGTGAAGATTACACAAACAAAATTATTAAGTTTATAAAAAAATCAAGAGATGAATACCTTGAAGAAGGTAGGTATTCATTAGATGGCGATAATTTAATTGCTATAATTCAAAAATACGAAACTAAAACTCCAAATGAGTGCAAATTTGAATCTCATATGAAGTATATAGATATTCAGTATATTGAAAGAGGACAAGAGATTATTAATTGGATAGACATTTCTAAGTTAATTCCAGATGGTGATTATAATGAGGAAAGAGACATATTATTGTATAATCCAAATTCTGAAGCAATAAATCTTAATTTAGAGGAAGGCATGTTTGCTATTTTCTTAAAACATGATGGTCATAGATCTCGATGTATTATGAATGAAAAATGTAATGTAAAGAAGATATTATTTAAGATTAAAGTGAATAAGGATAAGTTTTATAAATAACTTAAATTAAATAATTAAAATAAATAAAATTAATTATTGCAAGTGTTTAATA
Source organism: Terrisporobacter sp. (assembly GCF_017888745.1). Taxonomy (GTDB): domain Bacteria; phylum Bacillota; class Clostridia; order Peptostreptococcales; family Peptostreptococcaceae; genus Terrisporobacter. Next base: position 1,887 of record NZ_JAGHFM010000075.1, read on the forward strand.
TTAAATACTTGCAATGAAAAGATAAAAAGTATAGGGGGAAGTTATTATGACGCCAACAATTATGTCAATAATAATGCTTGCAATAATAATAGCAGGAATATTTTTGAAAAAAATACCTGTGCCGTTTTTATTAATGATAGTGCCTATAATATGTGCACTTATTTTAGGAACAAATATAAATGATTTAAGTACTATGGTAATTAATTCTTTAAATAATACGATGGTTTCTTGTGGTTATATGCTGCTATTTGGATTATTATATTTTACAATGCTACAAGAAACAGGGATGTTTGAAACATTAGTAGAAAAATTTTTAAGTTTAACAAAAGGAAAAATAAATGTTTATATGGTAATGGTTTTAACTACTATATTATCTATAATAGGGATGTTAACAGCAACTCTTGTAACAGGATACTTAATTGTTTTCCCTATAATGATGCCATTTTATGAAAAGTTAAAATTCGATAAAAAAGCTGCAATGATTATATGTCAAACTGCCTTAGCAGCAATGTGTTTTTTACCATGGGGAATAGGAATATCTATTTCTGCTGTATTTGCAGGTGTTGACACAATGGTTCTAGCAAAGGAAGTTGTTCCAATATCACTTTGTTTTATACCAGTTATAGTATTACAATGGTTATACTTTGCAAAACGTCATAAAGCTCAAGGTGGCCTTATGAAAATAGATTTAAGCCAAGATATGAAATCTATAGAGACTCAATCATCAGAATCTAAAGATAAACCATATTTAAGACCAAATAGATTCTGGATAAATTTAATAGTATTCATAGGCTCAATACTTGCTATATCAGTATTTAGTATACCAGCTTATTTAGTATTTATAGTTTCTTGTTTATTAACTACAATTTTCAACTATCCATCACCAAAAGAGTACCAACCGTTATGGGCTAAAGGCGGACAAACTTTCTTCAACACTCTTATAATGTTAGCAGGTATATCAGTATTTATAGGTGTATTTAGAGAAACTGGAATGATAGATGGATTAGCTGAGTTGTTAGTTTCTATAATACCAGAGTCTTTAACGAGATATATGCACATAATTTTATTAGCTATATGTACAATAGTTATACATTATGTACCTTACCAATTATATAACTCATTATATCCAATAATAGTATCAGTTGGTGCTAACTTTGGATTAACTGGAGCACAAGTAATAGCTCCATATGTAACAAATGTAGCTTTTGGAACAGGATCGTCTACATTAACACCAACTACACATGTAGGAACTGGTTTATTAAATATAGATACAGAAGAATATTGTAAATTAGCAGTAAAGGTTTTAACAGTATCAAATTTATTAGTCATTGCAATAGGTTTAGTACTAGGTGTTATTAAGTAGGTAAAAATAGTATGGAGTTGTCTCAAAATATTAAAAACATTCAAAGGGCAACTCCTATTATATTGTTATTATTCAACAAACTAATCAATTTTTTATGAAAACTGATAAAATGATAATTTATAAATATAAGGTCCATAGAAAATAAAATATATAATTAAAGGAGAAATTGAGATGAATCAATTGGAGATATGTCTAATTATAAGTACTCTTACAATTATTAGCTATGCATGGGGGAAGATTAATATGGGTACAACTGCAATGCTTAGTATGGTAGCATTTGTACTTACAGGCTGTATAGATGCAAAAGACGCACTAGATAATTTTGCAAATCCAAATACAGTAATGATGCTATCTATGTTTGTTGTTGCAGCAGGATTTAATCGTACTAAGTTTGTTAGAATATGTGCACATAGTGTTAATAGTATGTCAAAAAGCTCACTAATAAAAATTATGTTTGGTTACATTATAATCACAGTGATATTAAGCCAATTTATCCAAAGTTCTATGGTAGTATTTGGTATAATGGCTCCGATGCTAATAGCAAGTTGTGATGAGTTGGGGATAAGCCCATCTAAAGTAATGTTTCCTTTAGCAATTGCAAGTGTGTCTACATTAGGTGCTTTACCATTAGGAAGTGGAGCTACAGTTTTTGCTGAACTTAATGGATACTTAGAAGCAAATGCATATACTAGTTTTACAGTGGGATTAATGGATCCTATGAAAGCAAGATTGCCGATGATTATTGTATCTGTAATATATTGCATATTCTTTGCAACAAAATTCTCACCAGATAAGCCAAGTGTTGAGTTAATCAAGATGGAATCAAAGAAAGAAGGAGAAAAAACGCTTTCGCTATTTAAGGAAAGAGCTGGATACATAATATTTATATTAGTTACCTTAGGATTGGTATTCCAAAAACAACTTGGAATAGATACTTGGTTAATCTGTTTTCTTGGAGCCATAATGATGGTAATAACAGGAGTACTCTCAGAACAAGAAGCTATAGATTCTGTACCATGGTGGATGGGATTCTTATTTGTAGGTTCGCTAACTATGGGAGATGCATTAACTGCAACAGGAGCAGGAGAAACTATAGGTGGGGTTATAGCTAAATATGTAGGAGGGCTTGGAAATCCATATCTCATAGGATTCGTATTCTTTATTGTACCATTCTTATTAACACAATTTATGATGAATCGTTCAGTAATGACAATATTTATTCCAATAGCTATTCTAGCATGTAAATCACTAGGTGCAAATCCTGTGGGTATTATAATACTAGTTCAATCAGCTTGTTTAAGTTCTTTTATGACTCCTATGGCAACACCTACAATACCTATGAGCATGGGTGCTGGAGGATATGATGTTAAAGATATATTTAAACAATCTATTGTGCCTGCTATACTATTGTGTATAGTTAGTATAGGATGGATAATGACCGTATTTCCTATGTTCCCCTAAATTTGTATTGTATTTGTAATGTTATTTATTATAACGAATCCAGTAACTATAGTAGTTATAAAAAGTAAAGAAATAATAGAATTATTAAATGGTAGTAGAAAGACTAAATCATAACCTAAAACTGCGATGATAATAAGTTTATTAAGTGTAGTACTAATATTGGGTGGATATTTAGCTATTATTATATATTTAAGTCAAAATATATAATACTTATACATTCTTTAATGCCAATATATTTGATTCGCTTTCTATATTAACTAGAATATATTTAACATAGAGTCTATTATGAAGTCACATGGGAAAAATTATAATTATTGTAATTTCTCTTATTTTACTTTTAATATAAATGGTTATAAATATAATGAAATCAAAAAATCTATTAATGACTTGGATTTAATTAAACTTTATATCTAAAAACAATATAAGTTCCTAGAATATAGTTTAATGGAGACTATGAAAAGTATGAAAAAGATAAAAATCATAGTAAAGATTAAAAAATATCTAAAAATAACAAATATAAAAAAACTGTATCTTTAATTGATATATAAAGGTACAGTTTTTTCATTATACAATTGTAACAGACACAAATTATACATTTTATAAAGTTTGTACTTCATGGCAAGTATTCAATGATTCATCTTTATTAGGCATAACATAACAAAAGTTGTTTTTCCACAACTATTGAAATATACAATCATACTAAACATTCTGGCAGTAAATTAACAGGATACAACATAAGCTTTTATATAATCACAAGTTACTAAAATAACAGCTTCATCTTTAGAGAATATTCTATAAAGCAAGTTTCCATGGAAGAATGCAATATAAAATATTATAACCCTACAAAATAGAGAAGAAGGACTTTTTAGCTCTATTATATTTTTAGAACTATAGTTTTGTGTTACAAATGGAGATATGGGTTGAAAAAATGACATTGGTATTAACATTATAAATCCAACAAATTTTTCAGATACACCTATACATATTGATGCAACTACACCAATTGAGCTACCTATGAGCATAATTACTAAGGGAGATGAGTTTAGAAGGATATATTGCAGAGATATTGGTACGCCATATTTATATATTGTAAATTGTATATTTAGAATAAATAGTAGTCAACCATAAACAGGGCGAAAGTGAATATAAAGCATCTAAAAAGTTTATTGAACATATTGCAAAAGAAGGGCAGAAATATGGATTGAGTTTAATGGTGGTAAGTCAGCGACCATCTGAAGTATCAGATATAATATTTTATCAGTGTAATAACTTTGTAGTACTAAGATTGACTAATGTAAATGATCAAAATTATATAAAACATTTACTTCCTAATAATACAAGTTCAGTAGCTGATATACTTCCTACATTATCTTGTGGCGAGTGTTTAATAGTAGGGGACTCTGTACCATTACCTTCTATAGTTAAGTTAGAAAAGCTAAATCCAGAGCCTGAATCAGAAAGTATAACATTGGAAAAAAGAATGGAATAATATTGATTTTACAGATGTAATCAATAGGTGGAGAAAAGAAGATTTAGAATAAAGGTGTAGATTAAGAAAAATAGTATAAAACATAATCTATAAATATATATTATAACCATGATAAGG